>DATMZR010000023.1 GCA_035573435.1 Solirubrobacterales bacterium | reverse complement strand
ATCCAGTTCCCCCTCAACCTCTACGAGCATTACGCCCCCGGCTCTACGCGAACAAACCGAAGCGCCCCCCCATGGATCTGAAGCTGCGGAGCCGACCAACGGCGGTTCACGGTTCTCGCGGCCTGTGTCTGAGTTGCCCATTTGGGCATCCCCTCTCTCATCCCTCTCGAGGCCATTGCCGCCTTGTCGGTGGAAGGATGAGAGGAACGGAGAAACCCTCGGCGGCTGTCATTCAAGGCTACTCCGATTCCTGGCAAGGGTGCGGCGGGCACCCCTCAAGGACAGAAAAGCCCCACGTAGCGGAATAAAGACTGTGAGCAGGCCAGGAGCGTTCAGCCTGTGTCGGAACGGTCTATCTTGTGTCGGGAACGGCACGGTCCCGTCAGCCGACTGGCGGAAGCGGACCGGGCCATATATGGAAGGAGGCTCCTCGTGGCCATCATGGAAGGAGCCCTCACCGACGTTACGCGCGAGCCCGACCGGGCGCTGCGCTTCCTCCAGGTTCTGGCCGCTGGCTCCGATCAGAAAGGACTGGCGTCATGGGCCTGATGCACGCAAAGCACGAGGTGGCTGGGATGATCAACTCGGGCACGCCGTTCGACGCCATCGAGGACCAGATCCAACGAATTCCCGATCTGATCGACGACGAGCGCTCCGCCTTGTGGCTCTACGCGTGGTCGCGACAGGGACGCAGCTGGCAGCGGAATGCCTCGTCACAGCTCCTGCTGTGGTGCGGGCGTGGGTCGTAGATAGGTCCCTGGGCTCGACTGCGAACGGAGGACGAAGTACCAATGAAAGACCAGGAGCTTCATCCTGAGGATGCCGCGGCGATGCGGGAGCCCCACGAGGAGGGCCAGGGCACGCTGCGCCAGGACATATCGACCACGATGGTCGGCCTCTACAAGGAGCACTATGGGACGGGACCGAGCCGTTGTCGCACCTATTTGCACCCCGAGCTCGTGATCGTCGTCTTGGGCGGGGGCTACTCGGCGGCCGAGCAAACGCTGTTCGAGGCCGGCAAGTGGCACGAGGTCCGCCAGGCGAGGCTGAGTTGGCAGGACAGCATGAAGGCGAAGTTCGTCGATGCGATCGAGGAGCTGTCTGGGCGCAAGGTCGCGGCGTTCATGAGCGCCAACCGCCAAGACCCCGACCTGGCGGTGGAGATGTTCGTGCTCGAAGCCGACCACACCAGCTAGTAGACACACTCACGGCGAAAATGAGGACGGAATGGGCTCGATCCCGGTGGAAGCCCTTACCTCGATGGTCCAATCTCCTAGGCGTCGCCCTCCGCCGCCGCCGCTCGTTCTGCGGAAGCTTGCTTCCTCGCAAGCTTCTTCGCCTGCTTCTCCTGGCGACGCTCGAGGAGTCTGCGTTCCCGGTTCAGCTTTGCCATCGTGGTCTTCTTCTTGCTGCTTGAGGCCATGTTTTTCGCTCCTAGTTGTTGAGTGTCAAGCGAACGCGCTGCTCGGCGGCTTCGAGGTTCTGGTCGCGGCGCAATCGCGACTGAGCCAACGTCCAGGCTCGCTCGAGCTCACGGAGCCGTGCCGGACTCGTGATGCGCGGGCCAAAGCTCTTCGCCCTACAGAGCTTGTAGCGCTCGCGGGCATAACGCTCCTCCACCTCAAGCATGAGCCGGTTCGTGGTGGTGGTTCTGGCGCTCGACAGCTCGAAGCTCATCGCTCAGCGCGAACCGTAGTTGAGTCGCCTGTCGGCGAGCGCGGGCGCTCCTCGCTTGAGCGAGGGCTCCAGGGTGAAAACCTCCGTGGCGACGTCCGTATCTCGGTCGTGACTGCTCACAAACGACGCGACGCGCTGCCGGGTGGCCCTGACGATCGCTGCGACCGCGTCGCGCTTGTACGCGGCCTGGGTGAGCTTCCCCTCCCCTCGAACCGTATCTCCAGCCTGCGGAGCGATCATGCTCCTGTTGAAGTCGCCCACCGCGTCTACGAGCGTGCAGGTGACGACATTGCCCCGAACCTCGGTTCGGGCGTTCGTTGGTGCCTTGCCCGCATACCTCGTCCACAGCCAGACGAGCGACTTGGTGATCTCTGCCGGCAGTCCCTCGGGCAGCCGGGTCGTCCTCGGGTCGGTCACGACCGACACTCTTCCTCGACCCCCTCTGTAGAAGAAAGCGCTCGAAGGGCGGAGGGGGTACGAGAAAGAACCCAGCGCGCAGCTACTAACAGTGTACCTCGGAGGGCGACGCAGGCTTCAGGGGGTGCGATGCGACCTCCTTTTGCCTATGCGGGACCGCCCGAGTGGCTGACGGCGCGCGCCAAGCGGAAAAAAATGTCTACTTAGGCATCCTGAACCGGGGCCTCCTTCTGCCCCGGCTCCCTAGCCGTAGGGAGAAGGTCGGGGGGATAGCCGAGCAGCATGACCTCGCCGTCGTCGTCGGTCATTCCGTTGATCTGGCGCAGGCGACGGTAGAGCCGGTCGTCCTGGGGCCGACTCGGGTGCGTCACCTTCCGCCGGGTGGCCACCTCGTGAGCACGCACCTCGGCGACCAGATGCTCGAACCTCCGCTCCATGAGGGGCTGCTTGTTGGCGCTCGATTCCATGCGCCTCTCCTTCCCAAATTTGCGCCCGATCCACCTCAGATCCGCTGATCTTCTGCGTCTCAGTCGTTTCCCGACGAATCTCACGCCGGCTTTGGGCAGCACTTCAACGTAGCAGCCTGAATCTGAAGCGACGAGTCGTCTTCCCGCTCGCTGCGAAGAAAGCGATGGGCTAGGCGACGAGGACGGTGCGGTGGGCAGCCCGAGAATGCAAAACGCGAACCTAACCGGCTTCCCTGCCGAGGGTCCGCGCTTCGCGTAATGCATCCCCACGCAAAGGGGGAACGTGGGCTACAGCTTATGTATACCCAGGTCAGCCGCGAGCCAAACAGGCCGTCGGCGACTTTATGGCGCTATGCGCCACAAACGCGCCAATCCCGGCTTTGCCATCTGTAAATGACCATCTCCGGATCGACGGCGTTCTGTACTTCCTCAAGGTCGCCGCGCTCAAAGGCTTTCGTAGCGGCGCACCAGCTTGACGTTCTCCTGTGACATCGCCCGCGCAGTATCTCCCGAGCGGGTGACTCAGAAGGGGTGATAGGCGGTTCGGCTCACCTCGCACCCATGGGTCGAGTAGTCGCGGAGGTGACGGTGGGTGAAATCTCTCTTCGGCTTGCCGCCCGTGCAGCGATCGCGTTGCGTGCCACCGTCGAGCCAGTCCCAGCCGCGCGCGCCGAAGATCGCATCGTTGTCCGGCCCACCGAAGAGGGCATCGCCGCCGACCTCGCCAAACAGGCGGTCCGCACCGTTACCGCCATAGATCAGGTCATCATCGGCCCCGCCCGAGAGCTTGTCGGACCCGCCTCGTCCCCAGACCGCGTCATTCCCACGACCGCCGCACACGATGTCCTTGCCGCGGCCTGTCGAGATGACGTCGTTGCTACCTCGGCCCACCACCACGTCCCGGCCTCGGCCGGTGTGGAAGAGGTCTGGGTGGCTGGTTCCGACCTGTGTGGCGCGAACGCCGTGGCACCTGGGCACCGACCGACCGACCGCCGCCGGGCCGCCACTGAAGATCGCGACAGCCGATGTGGCCACGGCAACCACAGTCGCCGACGCGATTCTTCCCCCTTGTCGCATTGCTCGTTGACTCGCCAGCGGCTTCGTGGTGTTGAGATGGCGAGCCTCTCACTGCCAGCAGGTCGTGTCAAGGGTCGTGGGGGGGAAGGTCGAGATCACGCATAGTCGATTCGACTTTCAACGTCCGTCCACCACCCGCTTCTCACGAGGGCCTTGGGGTTTATGGGGTCAGTGGCCGAATCCGTACGCCCGCTTTTCGGTTCGCGGGAAAAGCGCATCGCATACAACGAGGCCAAGTGCAGGGACCTCAACAGAGCCCAGTGGATGAAAGGCGGCCATCCGGCTGCCGGGTTCCTATGTGAGTGCTGGCGGCTCGACTGCGCCGTTCGCTTCCCGATATCTCGAGAGGAGTGGCAAGAAGTTCGCTCGCGGCCCAACCGATTTGCGGTGGCACCGGGCCATCTTGCCCCGGACGTCGAGGTGGTGGTTACGAGGTATCAGCGCTACTGGCTCGTCGAGAAGCTTGGCGAGGCTGGAGAGGTCGCCGAGAACCTCGAGTAGCTAGGTTGTCTTGACCCTGCGGTGCGACCAACCGCTGCTCGTTCGCGCCGACAGGCCGCTCGCGAAAACGTCAGGAGGTCCGAAGCCATGGTCCAGCCGATCCCCGAGGGATATCCCCGAATCACGCCGTACCTGATCGTCGACGGCGCAAGTGCGGCGATCGACTTCTACACCTCGGTCCTGGGCGCCACCGAGCGCATGCGCATGGGCGCGCCCGAAGACAGGGTCGGCCACGCTGAGCTCGAGATCGGTGACTCGGTGATCATGCTCGCCGACGAGTCCCCGGAGATGGACGCGCGCAGCCCGAGGACCGTGGGGGGCACCCCGGTGTCGCTCCATGTCTACGTCGAGGACGCAGATGGCACCTTCGAGCGTGCGGTAGCGGCTGGGGCAAAGGCGCTGCAGCCGGTTGAGGACAAATTCTATGGCGACCGCTCAGGTTCGTTCGAGGATCCATTCGGCCACCGCTGGCACGTGGCCACCCACGTCGAGGACGTGCCACCCGGCGAGATGGAGAAGCGCGCTGCAGCAGCGATGTCTGCCGGCCAGGCCTGAGCTTCAAAAAGCGCGCCCCTTTTGACCGACGGGTAACCCGCTAAGTACGTACAAACGTCCAGAAAATCGGCGCTGAGGCGCTCGGGCGGCCTTCGCCGCCACTACGCTTCGCCTGTCGGAGATCCGGACCGCCAGGGTGGAAAGCAGGGACCAGGTTTGACTCGTCTCGCAATCGTTCTCAGCGTCCTCAGCGTGGCGCTGTTCACCGCCTCGCCGGCAGGGGCGGCCCGATCGGAGTTCTTCGGCATTGCCCAGGGAGCCCTCGGTGCCAAGGACGCCCAGGGAATGGCCGATGTGGGGGTCCGGACGGAGCGCTTCCTGCTCAAGTGGAGGGCCGTGGAGTCCACCCCGGGCTCCTACGACTGGAGCGACCGGGACTGGTTGGTCGGCGCCCTCGCCTCGCGCGGAATCAGGCCGGTCCCGTTCGTATGGGGATCTCCGCAGTGGGTCGGCAGCGGGGCCCCCGCGCGTCCCCCGCTCGACAGCGCTGCCGACGTGCAGGCGTGGCGGGACTTCCTCGAGGCGGCCGTGGCGCGCTACGGGCCGGGCGGCAGCTACTGGACCAACGGCTACCGGCAGCGGTTCGGGGCGGACGCCAAGCCGCTGCCGATTCAGTCCTGGCAGATCTGGAACGAGCCCAACCTGAGCAAGTACTTCGACCCCGGCCAGACCGTCGAACACACGGCTCAAAAGTACGCCCGCCTGCTCCATATCTCCCACGACGCGATCAAGAGCCGCGATCCGCAGGCACAGATCGTGCTCGCCGGAATGCCCGGGTTCGGAGACGCGACAGCCTGGGTCTTCCTCGACAACCTCTACCAGGTGCCCGGGGTCAAGGACGACTTCGACGTTGCCGCCCTTCATCCGTATGCGCGCGGCCCGACCGAGCTCCGGATGAAGATCGAGCAATTCCGGGCCGTGATGACGGACCACGACGATGCTGCGACGCCCCTGTGGCTCACCGAGCTCGCCTGGGGGTCCGGAGCCCCGGACCAGTTCGGCTACAACAAGGGCCTCACAGGCCAGCGCGACCTGCTCAAAAGCGCCTTCAAGCTGATCCTGAGCAATCGAGCGGCTTGGAACGTGCAGCGCATCTTCTGGTTCCTCTGGCACGATCCCGATCCGGATTCCGGGTACGCGAGGTTGTGCAGCATCTGCGGCACGGCGGGGCTGGTCCGCTACGACCGCTCCCCGAAACCCGCCTACGACGCGTTCCGGGCCTTCACCGCCGAGACGACCCCTCCGGAGGCGCGCATGGCCTCGGGACCAGCCTACGGGAGCTTCACGAACGACCCGACCCCAGACTTCACCTTCACCTCGACCGAGCCGGGTTCGACCTTTGCCTGCCACTTCGATGCTCACCCATTCAGGCCCTGCGCCACGCCGTTCTCCGGTCCCCCGCTCGCGGACGGCCCCCATGCCCTCTACGTCAAGGCGATCGACGCCCCCGGCAACGAGAGCGCCGTTCGGTGGCGGGCCTTCACCGTGGACACCGATCCGCCCGCGGTCACCATCTCCTCCGGTCCCGCGCACGGCTCCACCGAGGCCGATCCGAACCCGGCCTTCGGCTTCGCCACGAACGACCCCGGCGCCACCCTCGAATGTGAGCTCGACGGCGGCGGCTTTGAGAATTGCACCTCCCCGTTCAGCGTCTCCGATCTCCCTGATGGCTCGCACAGCTTCCGGGTGAGGGCAACGGATAGGGCTCAGAACACCGACGTCGCCACGCGCACCTGGACGGTGGACACCACCCCTCCGACCGTGACGATCAGCTCCGGTCCCGCAGCCGGCTCCACCTCGTCCAATCGGAGTCCCGCGTTCGGCTTCGTTTCGGACGAGCCCGACGTCAGCTTCGGCTGCCGGTTCCTCGGCTCAGGCGTCTTCCGGGACTGCGGCTCGCCGTTCACGGCCTCCGGCCTTGCGGACGGCTCGTACACCTTCCAGGTGAAGGCAACGGATGCGGCCGGGAACACTCACGTCGCCACTCGCGCCTGGACCGTGGACGGGCCCGCCGAGGTCTCGATCACCGGCGGGCTCGCCTTCGGCGAGGTCAGCAAGGACCCGAAGCCGAGCTTCGTCTTCTCTTCCCTGGACGCGGACTCCAGCTTCAGCTGTCAGATCGACGATGCTCCCTTCGCATCCTGCGCCTCGCCGTTCACGACCTCGACGCTCCCGGACGGCCTGCACACGTTCCGGGTGCAGGCAACGGACGCAGCCGAAACCACCGACATCGCTTGGCGCCGTTTCAAGGTCGACGCCACTGCGCCCGTGGTGAGGATCGACGGTCGTCACAAGGTGATGACCAGGAGGAGGAAGGCTGCGGCGGCCTTCGTCCTCAAGGCCTCCGAGCGGGTCGGCCGCCGGTGCCGGATCGATTCGAGGCGCTTCCGGTCCTGTTCCTGGCGTTACAAGACCCCGAAGCTCAGGCGTGGCACCCATACCATCAAGGTCAAAGCCGTCGACCGGGTCGGCAACGTGGGTACACAACGCAAGCGATTCAAGATCGTGAGGAGATAGCGGCAGACCCCTGGCTCAGAAACAGATAGTCTGTCCCGTGGTCTCGGCGTAGGGAGGAGAGAGCGTTGATGAAGACGGGTGTGGTTTGCGGGTTTGCGGCTCTGGCTAGGCGCGCGCGGAGGGTCACGTGGCTCGTCCCCCTGGCGCTCTTGGCCGTTCCAGCGCTCGCCTTGGCCCATCCTGAGCGTCCCTCCTACTGGCCGGATCCTGCCCCTGACGGCGCGGTCAGTCCCCCGGCCGGCGGCAAGGTGCCACAGCTTCGCTCGCTCGCCTCGGCGGTGACCGGCGCAGGCCCTGGTGACGTCAGAGTCGTCTGCAAGGGCACCAATGGCAGCGTTTCCCTGGCCAAGCTTCATGACTCGCTGGAGGTAGCCCAGACCCAGGGCTTCCGCCTGCGCCCGAGCCAGCCGACGATCGTCTACACCTCCGACCGAGCCGACGAGCTGCTCGACATCAACCAAGCGCTCGCCCAGCGCTGCCACTATCACTCGGTGCAGCCGGCGGTCAACGACTCCGGCAACAACGATCGGGTCGTGATCCTGCCCGGCCGCTACACGGAGCCCGCCTCGCGGCAAGCGCCCACCGATGATCCTCAGTGCTACCCGGATCTGCTTCAAACCCAGGCGAACGGCGGCTCGGCGCCGAGCTTCGAGTACCAGGCGACCTGTCCGAACGACCAGAACCTGATCTACGTCCAGGGGCGCAAGATCAAAGGCGACCCCACGGACCCCCCGCTTGACAACCGCCAGGGGATCCCGGCGCAAGAGCTGGGCGCCTGCCTACGCTGCAACTTCCAGATCGAGGGGACGGGCCCCAGGCCCGAGGATGTCCTCCTCGACGCCGGCAAGGGCTACACGAACCCGAGCGCGCCCGGCGCGAAGCCGGGCGGGGGCGCCGACTGCGGCGACCCGGACAACTGCTACACGAAGCACGTCGTCCTGCGCGCCGACCGCGCCGACGGCTTCGTCGCTTCGAACCTGCTCACGCGCGGCGGTCGCGAGTTCGGGATCTATACCGAGGAGATCGACGGCTACCTGCTCGCCCGCACCAAGTTCTTCTGGAACCGCGACTACGGGCAGCTCTCGTTTACCTCCGACCACGGCCTGATCCGCAACTGTGAGGGATATGGCTCCGGCGACTCAGTCGTCTACCCGGGTGCAGCCCCGGAGACGGGGTCACAGGCCGATACCACGTTCTATCCGGACGCGCCCCGTTACAACACCACCGTCAAGTGGTGCGACCTGCACGGCTCGGCGCTGGGCTACTCGGGGTCGATGGGCAACGCCGTGCGGATCACCGAGAACCACATCTACGGCAACGTCACCGGCATCGCCAGCGACACGCTCTCCTCCGCCGGCCACCCCGGATTCCCCGCGGACTATTCCCGGATCGATCACAACCGCATCTACTCGAACAACCTCAACCTGTACGCCGACAACCCGCCGGTCGATCCGCTGGTGGCGGTGCCGCTCGGCACGGGGATCATCTATGCAGGGATGAACGACGCCCGCGTCAACAGCAACTACATCTTCGACAACTGGCGCGACGGGACGATGTTGATCGCCGTTCCCGACGCCCTGACCACAGGCGGCGGAGCCGAGGGTAACGTCAACCCCGGAATCTCATGTCCGGGCGCGCCCGACAACGGCATCTCGACCTCGTGCGGCAACCAGTTCTTCGCCAATGCCATGGGCCGGTCGCCCCAAGGGTTCAAGTTCGCCACGGCCGTGAGCCTGTTCGGCAATGACCACTCCGGCGGCGCCGGGCCCTATCCCAATGGAACGGACTTCTGGTGGGACGAGTTCTCCGGCAACACCGGGGATTGCTGGTTCAACAACACCGGCTTCGACGGGACCGCGGGCAGCATCACCGGGCCGGGTGCGGGCGCTCCGCCGGACCTGCTGCCCTCCGACTGCGATACCAGCGTGGGTGGTGGCGACCCGTCGAAGACGGCGTACCTGATCGACTGTTCGGAAGGCCCGGACGAGACCGGCCCCTGCGATTGGTGGGATCCGGCGCCGAAGCCGGAGAGCTCCGCCGCCGAGCTCCAGGCCACTCAGCAGCAGCGAGCCTCCC
Source organism: Solirubrobacterales bacterium (assembly GCA_035573435.1). GTDB lineage: Bacteria > Actinomycetota > Thermoleophilia > Solirubrobacterales > 70-9 > AC-56. The sequence continues at coordinate 88,443 of DATMZR010000023.1, read as the reverse complement.
GCAAGTTCGCGCAGACCAAGCAGGCGCACGAGCTGCTCGATCGCATGAACAGTTTCGCCGGCTTTGAGAACCGACCTTAGAGGGGCCTTTCACAATGGGTTGTCGGCAGCAGCGCTGGCGCTGGCGCTTTGTCTGATCGCCGGGGCCCTCGCCGGCTGCGGTGACGACGCCGCCACCGGGAAGACGCCCACGGCGAAACCAGTCGGCGACCCGGTGGGGGGATCGGTCGCCGCCCTGGCGCAGTGCCGCGACTGGAACGCCGGCACCGAAGCGGAGAAGCAGGCCACCATCGCCGACATCCGCAGCTCGTTGACGCCGCAGAGCCAGGAGGAGTCCGGCACCTCGCTCTCCGACGAGCGGGCCTACGAGGTCTTCGAGCACTCGTGCGTCGAGGATTGGGCGCAGAGCCTCCAGCTGTACAAGCTCTACGCGAACGCGGCTGCGTTCGCGCCGCTCAACGAGCCGTAAGCCGCGGCTCAGGGTGATTGCTCGATCAGCTTCCCTTCGGAGGTGACGGTCGCGTTCGCCCCGCCGACGGCGGCGTCCTGCAGCTCGGCCAGGTCCAGCGCCTGGAGCAGGCCGCTCAAGGGCACCCACTCCCCGTCGACGTAGATCTGGCCGACGTACTCGGTCTCTGGATCGAGCTGATCCGCGGCGAAGACGACGGCGCAGTCACCCCCCTCGGGCTCGCTCGACAGGCTGGTGGCGCCCTCCTCCGGCATGTAGCCGACCTGGACGCCGGTGTAGCCGTGGCTGATCGAGTCGTGTCGGCCGAAGGCGAGCGCCTCGGAGTCGGAGTTCCAGGCCGTCAGGCAGCGGCGCGGTGCGGGCGCCGCCCCGCCGCCGCCGTCGGAGGACGACCCGGAGCTCGTCACGATAATGGCCACGAGCCCGGCCAGCAAGACGGCGGCGGCGAGCACTACGCCGAAGCGCGCTCCCGAGGACGCCTGGCTGGTCGGAGGTTGCATTCGGGTCCCCTCAGGAGCTGACGGAGAAGCGAACTCGCGCGCGCTCGAACCGCCCGACGCAGGCAGTGCCCAGGGCGGTGGCGGGCGTCAGGCACCCCGTCCGCTGCGGTGTCGCGTCGGGCTCGGCAAGCAGCAATCCGGCCTCTCCCATCATCCTCGCGGTGGCGAGGTATCCGGGGTGGCCGTCGGCGTCGACCTCGACCCGCACCTCGCGCCCCGCGGTTGTCCGGGCCGTGAGCGAAATGCGCCACTTCCACCGCTCCATGCGGTCCGAGGCGGGTCCGAATCCCGACGAGGGAAGAATCGCGCCCAGGACACCGGAGACGCGGCGTCTCACCGAGGGGCGCGCACGCGCCGCGCTTGCCAGGGCCGCCTGGGCTCCGGACATCACGCCCGCCGCCGCGTAGCGCAGCGGGAGCGAAGGGGCCGTTCCCCGGAGGGCGACGCCCTCGCGGTAGCGGAACGGCTCGGCGCGGGTGCCGCTTTCGGCCGCTAGCAGCGCCGCAGAGCGGTGGATCACGGCGGGGTTGATGAACGCCGCAGGCGCCATCGGCGCGATCACCGCATCGCCTGAGCGCCGTGGCATGACGGAGATCGGGCTGCGGCGGCGGATCTCCTCCGCCACGGCCGAGTCGGTGATCAGCGCCGCCGGATCTGTGACCGCCGCCGCGTTCTCGCTGCTCGCGGCCGCGGCGAGGCTCTGTGCGGTTCCACCGGAGACCATGTCCGAGGGGCGGGGCATACCCGGTGGCGCCGAGACGCTTGCCTCCAGGTCGACCTCGGCCAGGGCATCGTCCCACCGAGCGCGCGCCTGCTCGGCGGCCAGCAGGACCGACAGGTCCGCCGGCAGAGACTCGAAGCCACAGACCTGCACCAGCTTGACCTCCGCTTCCCTGGCCCGATCGCCGAAGGAGTCGATGATCTGGCGGACGAAGGGGATCTCCCCGGTCAGATCGACGTAGTGCGCTCCACCGGCAACGCAGGCTTCGATCACCGGCCGCCCGTAAAGCGTGTAGGGGCCCACGAGGTTGAGCACGACGCGGGCGCGCGAAGCCATCGCGGCCAGGGAATCCGGTTGGTCGACGTCGGCGACGATGGTCTCGGGTGCGCTGACGCCTTCCTCCTCGAGGACTCGGCGGAGCTTTGCGACGTCGCGGGCCGCCGCCGCCCAGGAAGCGCCGGTCTCCGCGGCGCGCTCGGCAAGGTAGGCAGCGACGCGGCGTCCCGTGACCCCGGTGGACCCGAAGACGACGACATCGAGGTCTCGGTCGGGCACTGGAAGGACCATACAAGCCGAGGGCTGGACGCTTCCGCGGACGGACCCTGCCACGGCTAAAGCGTGCCTGTCGCCGCGCCGATCCGAATATGGATGGGGCAGGCTGCGGCTCGCATCCGAGATCTGGTCACGGGCACGCCGGGAGCGACCGCGACCGAGGACCCCCGGGCGATGTGGCTCACCCTGGGTGCTCTGTTCCTGGCCGGGACCAGCATCGGTGCCATCTCGCTCCTTCTGCCGCACCCGTCCGAGTTCGACGACGGCGCGATCTGGACCAATATCGCGATTGCCGGCGCGGCCTCGCTGGTCTGCGTCCTTGGTTCTCGCCGGCTTCCCGCGTGGTCGGGCCAGGTGGCGGCGTTGGGCGGGACCCTGGTGATCACACGAGCGATCGCCTACAGCCACGATCCGGGCTTCTACAGCCTCTTCTATGTCTGGGTGGGGCTCTTTGCGTTCCTCTTCTTCGGGCGGGAGTGGGGCGTCCTTCACATGGTCTTCGTCGGGATCGCCTACGCCTGGGTGTTGCTGGAGATAGAGCCGAGCGCCCCCGTGGCCCGTTGGGTGATGACCGTGGCGACCGTTGCCGCCGGGGGAATCGTGATCGACGTCCTGGTGCGGCGCGTGCAACGTGTGGCGGTCGAGTCCCAGAGCAAAGCGCGCACCTTGGCTGCGATCGGTGGGGTGGCCAGGGAGCTCGCACGAAGCACCGAGGCGGACAAGGCGCGACCGGCCATCTGTGAGGCGGCGGTGCACGTGGCGGGGGCCTCGTCCGGGTCGCTCTGGGAGCCCGATCCCAACGGGTCGTTCATGGTCGCAACCGCCTCGTCAGGCGCCGAGTTCTCCGATGTCGCGCTGCCCTTGGTCGGCTATCCGTCGGGCGTGGTCCGTGCCATGGTCTCGGGCGAGCCGCTCTTCGTCCCCGACGCACTGGGTGATCCGATGCTCGACCAGGAGCTCGTCCGGCGCGCCGGGGCGGCGTCATGTCTGTTCCAGCCGGTGGCGCGCGACGGTTCGCCGGTCGCGGTTCTGACGATCGTCTGGGACCAGCGCCTGGAAGGGCTCACCGATGAGCTTGCCCAGACGATGGAGCTGCTCGCCGCGGAGGCTTCGATTGCGATCGAGCGGGCGGAGTTCCTATCGCGGCTCGAGAGGGTGGCCCGGACCGATGATCTCACTGGCCTTCCCAACCACCGCGCTTGGGAAGAGGCGCTTCCCCGCGAGGTCGCACGGGCCGGCCGAGACGGCAACGCGCTCTGCGTGGCGATTCTCGACCTGGACCGCTTCAAGGACTACAACGACCGCCACGGGCACCAGGCGGGCGACCTGTTGCTGAAGGAGGTGGCCGCGAGCTGGCAGCAGAAGCTGCGGGCCACCGACGTGCTCGCCCGCTACGGCGGCGAGGAGTTCGTACTGGCGCTTCCCGGCTGTCTGGCGGTTGAGGCAGAGAACATGCTGGAGCGCCTGCGCGAGGCGATGCCCCACGGCGAGACCTGCTCCGCGGGCGTGGCCTGGTGGGACAGCGAGGAATCGGCACAGGCCCTGTTCGGCCGCGCCGACGCGGCGCTCTACGAGGCGAAGGCCCGCGGGCGCGACCGCGTGGTTGCGAGCGGGGATCCGGCCCCCGAGACAAGCTCGGGCTGATCGCATCGCGCGCCGGTCACTGCCGGCGGCTTCGGCGCGCGGCGAAGACCACGACTGGCAAGGCGATCGCCGCCAGCACCGCCGCTTCGACGAAGCTGCTGCGGGCGAGCAGCACGGCCTCGGTGAAGACGAGGACGATCGCGAGCGTCAGGGTCAAGCGCCCGGCCGCACTTCGCGCACGGCTTCGGGGTGCTCGCGGTTGAGCGGGTGGTGGCAGGCCGCCCAGTGGTCGCGTCCGTGGTGGACGAGCTGCGGCTCGACCTCCGAGCAGATCTCCGTCGCGTAGGGGCAGCGGGTATGGAAGCGGCAGGCGGCAGGCGGGTTCGCCGGGCTTGGGAGATCGCCCTCGAGCACCAGCGGCTCGCGCGCCTGATTCTCCTTCGGATCCGGGATCGGCAGCGCGGCGAGCAGGGAGAGGGTGTAGGGGTGGATCGGATTCGAGTAGACCTCCTCGGCCGGGCCGATCTCGACGATCTTGCCCAGGTACATGACGGCGATCCGGTCGGATACGTGGCGGATCACCCCGAGGTCGTGGGCGACGAAGATGTAGGTGAGCTTGAGGTCGTCCTGAAGCTCCTCGAGCAGGTTGATGATCTGGGCCTGGATCGAGACGTCGAGTGCCGAGACGGGCTCGTCGGCGATGATCAACTTTGGCCGCAGCGCGAGCGCCCGGGCGATCCCGATCCGCTGCCGCTGGCCGCCGGAGAACTCGTGCGGGAAGCGGTTGTAGTGCTCAGCGTTGAGCCCGACGCGCTCGAGCAGCCCCTGGACCTGGCGCCGGAGCTCCTGACCGGAGGCAAGGCCGTGCAGCCGCAGCGGATCCCCGACTATGTCTCCCACCCGCTTGCGCGGATTCAGCGACGCGTACGGGTCCTGGAAGATCATCTGCATCTCCCGCCGAAGCGGCTGCAGATTCCGTCCCCGCAGCCCGACGATCTCGCGTCCGTCGAAGCGCACCGAGCCCGACGTCGGCTCCAGCAGCTGGAGGATCGTGCGGCACAGGGTGGATTTCCCGCAGCCGGATTCGCCGACCAGCCCCAGCGTCTCGCCCTCCGCGACGTCGAAGCTGACTCCATCCACCGCGCGCACCCTGCCGATCTCGTGGTCGAAGATGATCCCGACCTTGATCGGGAAGTGCTTGACGAGGTCGCGGACCTCGACCAGCGCGCCATTGGTACGGCCGGGGCCCGCCGCAACCGCGGTCTCGTTCACGTGGTGGCTCACGCCGCGGGTACCTCGAGGCCGATGTGGCCGTCGACTACCCGGAGGGCCCTCTTCCGCTCGGGGGAGAGCCAGCAGCGGTCGGCGTGCCCCGCCTCGCCCCCGCGGACTTCGAGCCCGGGCACGTCGGTACACCGATCGAAGGCGTGCGGGCAGCGCGGGCGGAAGTGGCATCCCTGCGGGGGCGCCAGCAGCGAGGGAGGCTGCCCCGAGATCTGGGAGAGCCGGGCGACCCGCGCCCGATCGGGCCTGGCGAGCGATCCCAAGAGGCCCCACGTGTAGGGGTGCTGGGGGTCGTAGAAGATCTGGTCCAGGGTTCCCGCCTCCACGATGCGCCCCGCGTACATCACGTTGACGTGGTCCGCGATTTCCGCGATCACGCCCAGGTCGTGAGTGATCAGGATCACCGCCATCCCGAGTTGGTCCTGAAGGCGCTCGATCAGGGCGAGGATCTGGGCCTGGATCGTCACATCCAGCGCCGTGGTGGGCTCGTCCGCGATGAGGACCTTCGGCTCGTTCACGAGGGCCATCGCGATCATCGCCCGCTGGCGCATCCCGCCCGAGAACTCGTGGGGGTATTCCTTCATGCGGCGCTCCGGATCGGGGATCCCGACCAGGCCGAGCAGTTCGACGGCACGGCGCCAGGCCGCCTGCTTGGAGACGTCCTGATGGGTGTGGATCGCCTCGAGGACCTGGTCACCGACCTTGTGGAACGGGTGAAGTGAGGTCAGGGGGTCCTGGAAGATCATCGCGATCTGGTTGCCTCGCAGGTCGCGCAGCTGGTCGGAATCGAGCGCATTGAGGTCCCGGCCCTCGAACATGATCTGGCCCGAGATCCGCGCATACGGCGCTCTGGTCAGGCCGAGGATGGTCATGTTGGCGACGCTCTTGCCGCACCCCGACTCGCCGACGATGCCGAGCGTCTGACCCTGCTCGACGGCGAACGAGGCGCCGTCGACGGCCTTGACCACGCCGTCTTCCGTCTCGAAGTGGACCCTGAGGTCCTTCACCTCGAGCAAGCTCATTGGTAACGCACCCGCGGGTCGAGGTAGGCGTAGAGGATGTCGACGATGAGGTTGAGGATGACGATGAAGAAGGCGCCGAAGAGGACGATCCCCTGGATCAGGGGTAGGTCCGACTGGCCGATCGCGGTCACGGTCTCCTTGCCGATCCCGGGGATGTTGAACACCGACTCGGTGAGGATTGCATTGCCGGCCAAGAGCACCCCGATGTCGAGTCCGAGCAGAGTCACGATCGGGGTGATCGCGCTACGCACCCCGTGGCGCCAGATCACTCGCTGCTCGGAGAGGCCCTTGGCGCGCGCTGTACGGATGTAGTCCTCGGACATCACGTCGATGAGCTGGGAGCGCAGGTATCGCGCGTAGATCGCCGCCGTCGCCGCGGCGAGCACGAGCCAGGGCAGAATCAGGGACTCGGCCCTGCCGGTGAACGACTCGGCGTCGTTGTAGCTGCCGATCCCGGGGAAGATGGGGAACTGCCCCACGTCCTGGGCGAACAGATACAGGGCGACGAGCCCCAGCCAGAAGACCGGGGCCGAGATGAATGCCAGGCTCGTGATCATCGTGGTGCGGTCCAGCAACGATCTTCGCTTCACGGCCGAGATGATCCCCACCGGAATCGCCATCGCGAGCCAGATCACCACGGCTCCCGTCACCAGGAAGACGGTTGCCGGCAACCGGTCGAAGATGACCTCCCGCACCGGCTTGTTGTTCTGGAAGATGCTCGTCCCGAGGTCGAAGGGCCCGTCCACGCCCTTCTCCTCGTTCTTGTACGGGGTGAACACCCCGGCCATGTAGCGAAGGAACTGCTGGTACTTCGGATCGTCGAGGCCCAGAGACTCCCGGATCAGCTCGATCTGTTCGGGGGACGCGGCCTTCCCGGCGCGCAGCTTCGCGGGGTCGGCCGTCGGGAGGACGTAGAAGATGGTGAAGACGACCGCGCTACAGATCACCAACAGCGCGATTGACCAGAGAATGCGCCGGATGATGTAACGAAGCATCTTGTCTCACTCGGAAGGGGACCCGCCGTCTCCGAGCGGCGGGTCCCTCTCCCTCGAGCCCTCAGTTGCCGTTTCGTGGCCTCTACTTCAGCGACGTGAACGAGAGGTCCCACGACGCGTTGAACAGGTTCACGACTCCGGCCACGTCCGTGGACTGGATGATGGGGAAGTTCTCCCACACCCATGGCACGGCCGGGGCCTGTTCGCTGACCAGCTCGTCCACATGTGCCCACGCCTTCGCGCGCTCGTCCGGGTCCGCGATCAGTCGTGCTTGGTCGATTGCCTTGTTGATCTCCGGCACATCGAGCATCGGCCAGTTGGTGTTGTTCTGCGGATTGATGGACGCGCCGCTGAACGACGGGGCCAGCAGCACCTGTGAGTCCCGGAAGTCCGGGGCCACGCCGACATTCGGGCAGACCTCGGGCTCCTGGGCGGGGACGCTGCAGAACCGCGTGTACATGATCGCGTGGTCCACCGGCCGGAAATCGACCTTGAACCCGAGGTCCTCGAGCTGGCTCTTGAATACCTCGGCAGTGTCCTTTCCGGGCGGAATGTTGTCGCCGACCATCGTGATCTCACAGTCCGAGCCCTCGCACTTTCCGCTCTTGAAGCCGGCCTTCTTCATGTACTGGGCGGCCAGCTCGGGGTTCCCGTTGGGGTTGGCGATGAAGTCGAGGTCCGGTCCCTTGAGACCGCCGGCTTCCTCGAACCCCGGGAATCCAGGCGAGATGTAGTGCGTCGCGACCGTACCGATCAGCGGACCTCCGCGCGTGTTGCGCAGGGCCTCGCGATCCGAGTTCGCGATCACCGCCTTGCGGACGTTGATGTCGTCGAACGGCGGCTTGTCCGTCCTCATGGAGATGTGGCGGTACCCGGGCAATTCGGGTAGCTGGAGCTGCCCCGGTTCCGAATCCTGCGCTGCTTCCTTGAGCACGTTCTTCGGCGGCGGGAAGTCGCCGCTCACCTCATCTTCGCCCCCAAGGATCTTCCGTGACGCGGAGGCCGTGTCGGTGAACCCTTCCTGGATATCGATCGAGTCCAGATAGGCGGGACGCCAGTCGGTGTCCGGATCCCAGTTCGGGTTACGGACGAGCTTGATCTCCTTGCCCGGCGTGTAGCCGGTCAGCTCGCCGCTGCAGTCCTCGTTGACCACCTTGCCGCTGTCGTCGACGCAGTCGTTCTGGACCATGTATGGGCCTGTGAAGACGACGAACTGCCCATACGTGGAGGGGTTCTTCGCGTCGAACTCCTTCGCGTATTCCTCAGGCACGGGAGCGCTTATCGGCAGCGACAGGGCCTGCGAGATCACCTGCGCGATCGCGATCTTCGGCGGCTGCTTGATCTCGATCCGGAGCGTCCTGTCGTCCGGTGTGGTGATCCCGGGGATATCCGGCGCTCCTCCCGTCGGGTTGTCGGCTGCCTCCTTCCGCGCGGCCGAGTAGCCCACGATGTCGCTGAGGTAGAGCTGCCCATAAGCGTTCGCGACACCGGGCAGGTCCGCGCGCTCGATCGCATACTTGACGTCGGCCGCAGTAACCTCGCGATTCACGGGCGGGCCGAATCTGACCCCATCGCGGATCTTGAACTCGAGCGTTTGCCCGTCGTCGGAGATCTCGGGCTCCGCCTCGGCGAGATCAGGGATCGGCTTCTCGATGTCCTTGGGGCCCCAGCTGAGCAGCGTCCGTTGGGCCGCCAGCGTGATCTGGAAGGTGGGCAGGTAGTACGCGCCGCCCGGATCCATGAAGTCGATGTCGCCGGCTGAGAGCACCTTCAGCTCTCCGCCTGTCTTGACGCCATCCGGGGCGGCGGTCACCGGGGCGAACTCCTTCGGCACGGCGCTGGTGGCGGTGCTCTCGTCTCCACCGTTGTCGTCACCGCACGAGGACAGTCCCAAAGCGAGGGCGAGCAAGGCGCCCACCGGGACCAGCAGCTTGACCCACTTCAATCGCATGTCTGAATCCTTTCCGTTCGCTTGAGCTCTCTGATCATCTTGATCAAGTCTTCTTCGCCCTCGGGTTGAGGGCATCCTGCATGGCGTCGCCCACCAGGTTGAAGGCGAGCACCGTGAACAAGAGCGCCAGCCCGGGGAACAGCATGTACCACCAAGCGTCGCTGAAGATAGGGGTGGCGTCGGAGATCATCTGCCCCCAGCTCGGCTGGTCGATCACGCCGACACCCAGGAACGAAAGCGCCGCCTCATACAGGATCACCTGCGGGATCAGGATCGAGGCGTAGACGATGATCGGCGCGGTCAGGTTGGGCAGGATCTCCTTGAAGATGATCCTGGTGTTGGAGGCCCCGACCGACCTGGCGGCCTCCACGAACTCCTTCTCTCGCAGCGACAGGGTCTGACCGCGGACGATCCGGGCCATGTAGGTCCAGCTCGTGGACGCGATTACGAAGATCACGACCCCGAGGCCGGGCTGGATCAATCCGCCGAGGCAGCCGCCCTCGCCGCCGCAGGCGACCGCAAGGCCGGTCGCCAGCAACAGGTAGGGGATGGCCAGCAGGACGTCGACGCTGCGGGAGATCGCCGTGTCCACCCAGCCGCGGAGGTAGCCCGCCAGCAGGCCGGTGACGATCCCGGCTAGCGTCGCCAGCGCGGTCGCCGCGAAGGCGACGATCAGCGAGACCCGCGCACCGTAGATCGTGCGGCTGAAAACATCGCGACCGATCTGATCGACGCCGAACAGGTGCGCGCTGCTCGGCCCGGTGGGCGTCGCGAAGAACGGGTCGAGGGCGCCGGTGTCCTGCTCATTCGGGTCGGGCGCGCCGAAGAGCTTGACGACGAGCGGCGCGAAGATCGCGACCAGGATCAGCAGGACGAGGAAGACCAGCGCCGCCATGGCCAACCGGTCCTCCCGAAACCGTCGCCAGAAGAGCTGCCAGGGCGAGCGAGCGGGGATCGCGGTGGGGTCGATCTTGGCGAGCTCAGCCGAGGCGCCGACGACGGCGGGCTGCTCGCGAAGCTCACTCGCTTCCAATCTCCACTCCCCCGGCCTTCGGCCGGTGTAGCCCCTGTGCCAGTACCACGAACTACGGGTTACTCGAAATGCATGATAAGTCCTGCGGTACCCAAGTACCGGAAATCACAATATCGCAGTCGGAATTCGCTCAGCGAGGCGTCGGGAACTGGCTGCGCATGAGGGCGTCCCAGGCGCGATCGGGTAGGAGCCGCCGCTGCGCGAGGGCAAGTCGCGCCGAGGGCGTCACCTTGTAGCGGGTCTTGGGGCGCCGCGAGCTGATCGCCCGCTCGATCGCCCGGGCCACGGTCTCGGGCTCTCCGCCGAGGCGGGCCAGCGGTCCCTCGTAGACCTCCGCCGTCGCCGTGCCGACGGCGGCGTTGAATTCCGCGTAGGGATCGCCTGCGGCCGCGTCGGCGTCACCGGCGTCGATCGAGCCTGCGGCCGTCTCTCCGAACCGCGTCTTGATCAGCCCCGGCTCGATCACGACCACGTCGACGCCGAAGCCACGCACCTCGAAGCGGAGCGCGTCGGAGAGCGCCTCGACCGCATGCTTGGTCCCGTGGTAGGCGCCGCCGCCGGGGAATGTGAGCCTGCCGCCCATCGAGCTGACGTTGACGATCCGCCCCCAGCCCTGACGGCGCATGCCGGGAAGGACGAGCTGGCACATGCGCACCAGCCCGAAGACGTTGGTCTCGAACTGCGCCTTGAGGCGCTCCGGCGGGAGCGTCTCGACAGCGCCCGACTGGCTGTAGCCGGCGTTGTTGACCAGTACGCCCACGGCTCCCTCGGCGTCCTCGACCGCGGCTACGGCCGCCCGCATCGAGTCCTCGTCCGTGACGTCCAGGGCCAGCGTCTTGCAGCCGCTCTCGGCCAGGTCGGCGATCGAGTCGGTGCGTCGTGCGCTCGCATAGACCGTCCAGCCGCGTGCCGCCAGGCGCTCGGCGGTGGCGTGCCCGATCCCGGATGAGCATCCGGTGATCAGCACGGCCTTCGAGGCCTCGCCCATGTGCGGACTCTATCCTGCGGCGCGATGAGGGCGGTCACCTTCGAGGCGCCGGGCGAGGTTCGCGTCAGCGAGCGCCCGGACCCCGAGCCGGTCGCTCCGGACGACGCCGTGGTTCGGGTCGAGGCGACGGGGATCTGCGGCTCCGACCTCCACATCTACCACGGGCGGGTTGCGATCGAGCCGGGCTTCGTGATCGGCCATGAGTACGTGGGAACGGTGGTGGCGGCCGGCGACGCGGTCAGCGAGGTGGCGGTCTCCGACCGGGTCCTGGGTACCTACGCCACCGCCTGCGGCGGCTGCTTTCACTGCCGGCGAGCCGAGTACCACCAGTGCGACTCCGGCCGGGTCTTCGGCCACGGCGCCACGCTCGGCTCGCTGCAGGGAGCGCAGGCGGAGTTCCTGCTCGTCCCGAATGCCAACCTGACCCTTCGCCGTGTCCCGGAAGGGCTCTCGGATGAGGTGGCGCTGTTCGCGGGCGACGTGGCGGGCACTGCCTACCACGCGATCTGCGGCGATGCGGCGAAGCCGGACCCTCTCGAGCCGGGCGCCACAGTCGCCGTGCTCGGCCTTGGCCCGGTGGGCCTCTGCGCGGTGCAAGTGGCGAGGGCGGCAGGCGCATCGCTCGTGGTCGCGGTCGACTCGGTGGATGAGCGCCTGCGGACCGCGCAGACACTGGGCGCCGTGCCCGTACACCTCACCGAGGAGGATCCGCGTGGCCGGGTGAAGGAGCTCAGCGGCGGCCGCGGCGTCGATCTCGCGGTCGATGCCGTGGGTCATCCGGAGGCGCTCGACCTCGCGTGCCGGCTGGCGCGGAAGGCGGGCACCGTCTCGGCCACCGGGGTCTACGCCGAGCTCGCCGAGGTCCACATGGGCGTGGTCTGGATCAAGGGGCTCGCCTGGCGCACCGGGCAGGCGAACGTCATTGGCCACCTCGACCGGGTGCTGGCGATGCTGTCGTCCGGGGTACTCGATCCGAGCCCGCTCGTCACCCACCGCATGAGCCTGGACGAGGCGCCTGAGGCGTACGCGATCTACGATCGCCGGGAGGCGCTGAAGATCGTCCTGCGGCCCTAGCCGTCGGCTTCGAAGGGGAAGGCGAGCTGCACGTGCTTGCGGGCGACGGCGACGAAGGATCGGCTCTCGGGCGAGCCCCCCTTAAGGGGGGTCACCTCCGCCTTGACCAGGGCGATGAAGTCGAGGTCGCCGGCGTTCAGGTAGTCGGAAAGGCGGCTTCGGTAGCCCTCTCGCGGCAGCATCAGATCGCCGACGATGCGGTGACGATCCGTCTCCAGCACGACGCGTTCGATCCGGGTCTCCATTCGCTCAACTTATCGGCCACAGCGCGCCGACCTAGAGGCGTGCTCTAAGCGAGGCCCTTCTCGCGCAGCTCGCGCAGTGCCCCGGCGCCCTTTTCCAGGCCCTCCAGACCCATGCCCCGGAGCACGCCGGGCGCCTTCGTGAACTGGATGTCCCCGTAGGCGACGACCTGTACGTGGTTTCCCCAGGGGTCGCGGAAGTCGAGCCCCCGACCGGGGAGAATCTCGACCTTCGCCTCGGCGAGGGCCGCACGGACTGTCTCCCTGTCTTCGACCACCAGCCCGAAGTGCCGCGCCCGGTCAGGCGGTTGGGGGCGGCCTTCGGAGAGGGCGATGAATTGATCGCCCATCTCGATGAAGGCCATTCCGGGGGCGCGTCCGCGGAGCTCGATCTCGAAGAGCCTGCCGTAGAAAGAGAGCGCCTCCTCCAGGTCCTCGACTTCGAGGGCGACGTGGTTGATGCCTACCAGTCGGGCGCGCGGGGTCATGCGGCGCGATCGCGCTGGGCCGCTCCTACCTGTGACCCTGGACCTGGACCGCCTGCTGGAAGGTGGGCCGGTTGACCCATGGGATGTTCGGCTGGGTGATCGCGCCGACCGCGCTGAAGCCGATCTTGTCGTGCTCGACCTGGGTCTGGCCGCCGTAGAGCTCCGCGTTGGAGGCGTGACTCAGCGCGTCGCTGAGCGAGTTGAGCAGGGCCGTGCGGCAGGCGCTGACGCTGCCGTTGCCGCAGTAGACCCGCGAGTAGGGCCCCTGGACGGGCGCGCCGAGCAGATCCCGCAGATCCTTGTGCACGTAGCCATAGGAGCCGCTGTTGAAGGCAGAGCCGACCCGGCCTGGCGCGTCATGGGCGAACGGGAACTGATTGAAGAGCGCCTGGCCCAGGGTGGGCTCGAACTCGGCTTGGAGCACGCGCGGCCACCAGGCGTCCATGATCCGGATCGCCCGCCCGTGCTCGTAGACCCCATCCTTGTTGCGGTCGATGCGGTGGGCGCCGGCAGCGTTCCAGGCCTTGAGCTGCTGGAGCGCGTCCTTTTGGGTGGGATCCGTGACCGGCTGCGTGTTGACCACCTTCAGGATCCATGGCAGCACGCGGGAGCCGCGCAGGTCGACCGTCCCGGCGTCCTCCATGTCGCTGATCAGCTGCTGGAGGGTCATCTTCTTGGCGCCGGCGATGTGGCTCCTGATGCGCGCGTCGAGCGGCTGTGACCGGTAGAGCGACGTGTAGCCGGTGTTGTAGTCCGGCGCCTGGCGGTTGTTCCAGCTCGTCAGGAAGGTCTGGTCGACGACGCGCGGGTGCGCGGCCAGCGGCGTGCTGTCGGCTGTCGCCGTGTTGGGGTTGAAGCCCTGCCACAGGAAGGGATCCCTGCCGAACGTCGGCAGGTTCGGGTCCACGCCGCTTGGCCGGACCGGATTGGCGCCGGAGTTGAAGTAGGCGATGTGCTCGTTGTCGACGTAGAACCAGTTGAAGGTGTAGGAGATGTTGTTCGCCGCCTGCATGAAGTCCTGGGGTGTGCGCATCGCGTTCGGGTTGTTGAACTCGGCGAAGCCGAGCGCGGATGGATCGACCTCGTGGAAGTAGGTCTTGCGGAGCTTCGTGTAGGCGTACGGCTGGCCACCGATCTTGGCCCGGGCGATCACGACGCCGAGCTTCGTGCGCAGGGTGGTGAGGGTCTGTGAGCCGGCCGGGGTCTGGTCGGCGGGGGTGGGAGTCCACGAGTTGCTGCGGGTCAGGACGTCGAACGGCAGGCACTGGCCGCGGAACAGGTAGTGGTCGGAGTTGATCGTCGGCGTGCCGCCGCCCGGCACGCAGAGCTTGACCGCGTAGGTGTCGATGATGTCCTGGCCGGCCGACGTGGCGCTCCAGGCGTAATCGCGCCCTCGTCCGAGCTGTACGTACAGGTTTGTGCCCGGGAAGGCCGCGCCTCGGGCGTCGATCGCCGGCCCGGCGGCGCTCGCCGGCGCGTGGATGTCCTCTTCCATCAGGATCTCAGGCGACCAGTAGCCGACCTGGGGGCCCATGACGGCGACGGGATGGCCGCTCGCCGACTCGCCTGCCGAGACGAGCAGCGCGTTGGAGGCACCGTGGGGCTTGAGCCAGCTGTCGAGGAGCCCGGCCGGGAGCTCGCCCCCGGATGCGGAGGCGTCGGAGGCCTCGGCGCTCCCGCTCTCGGAGACATCCGCGAACTGGACGGTGCCCGGGTCGGGCAGGGCGAGGCCCTTCGGCTGGGCCGGCGGCTGGCCGTACGAGAAGCTCGTCCCCTGCACCGTGGTCGGCGCCTCGGGGTCGTTGAATGCCTGGAAGTCCTTCCAGACCTTGTTCCCCGCGACGGCGCCAAACCGCTGCCGCGCCGCTTGGCGGGACAGCGCGGCGCCGAGCTCGCCGCCCCCGCCCTTGCCGAAGATGCCCGCGACCAGCGACGCGATCGAGATCACGTCGGTGACCTTCCACTGGTGGCCGGGCAGGCAGATGCTCTGGGAGGGGTCGATCACGCCGTACTCCCCGGGAAGCTTCGTCGTGTTGACGGGGGGGCCGCAGGCTTCGGAGATGAACTTGTTGATGCCGGCCACGTAGTTGGTGACGTCGTTTTGGATCATCACCCCCGGCTGCCCGTAAAGCTCGTCGGCGCGGTCGTACTGAACCTGAAGCTCGGCCTCGGTGTAGGGCGTGTCGGCCCAGATCGACTCGTCCATGGCCGCGTTCGAGCCGCCCGCGAACGAGGAGAGCTGCGCGCGGCCCGCGTGACGGAGCGCGTCGATCATGAACAGGCGATCCTCGGCGGTGGTGTAGCCGGTCCCGAACATCGTTCCGGCCCGGGTCGCGCCATAGATGTGGGGAACGCCGAAGCCGTCGCGCTGGATCGTCACGTCGGAGCGGGGGCTGTAGGTGCGCACGACGTTGTCCGCCCGCACCCCGAAGCTCGCGTCCTTGTAGTAGCTGGGGATCTGCGCGGCGGTGAGGCCGGGCGTCGCGTACATGAGATTCATGTACATGTCGAGCTGCCGGTCGCTGGTGTGCGGCGGGTAGGTGCCGTTGGCCCGGAACGCGGCGACCTGCTTCGCGTTCGCGTTCGCGCCTTGGGCCGGCGGCAGGACGTTGCGGAAGCCCCGGAAGTCGTTGTGCTGGTAGGGGCTGGGGGTCGGGGCGGCGATCGCGGTCGCTGCCGAAAGGGCCACCACGCCGGTGGCAAGCGCAGCCGTGCCCAGTCGCCTGAAGCCCCTCACCATGTAGACCCTCCTCCTCCTGAATTGACCGCCACCACGGCGCTCAGATGGCGCTCCATATACCCGCAACGCGTCGCCGCAAACCCGACCTAGCATGCGTACGTGATTCGCAGGCGCCTGGCGATAGCGGGAGTCGTGGCGGCCGCGTTAGCGGTTGCCGCGGCCGTCGTCCTGCTCGGGCAGGGCGGCTCGTCCTCCTCACCCGGCCCTGCGGCCTCGACTCCCACACCCGGCCTGGACCAGGCTCCGAAAACCCGCCAGTCGCCGCCGTGGGGATTCGTCGCGAGCTGGCAGGACTTCTGCTACCGGCCCCTCCCGAACCCTCCTCACTACGCGGTCGAGCTGCCTTCCACGGGCGAGCCCTGTCCCAGCGGCTCGACGCGCTTCAGCACCGGCCAGCAGGTCGGGCTCACGGTGCGCGCCGGGGCAACCACCGATCGCCTTGGGGTGTTGTGGGATGCGGTCGAGCCAAGGCCACCCGTGACGCGGGGAGGCCGGCGGATCCACTTCTACGACTGGACGGCCGTGATGAGGCCCTACCGGGCAATGATCTCGGCGGGCATCCGCCCGGTGGTGCTTGCCTACGGCGCCCCCGAGTGGGCGCGGCAGGAGCGCTCGAGGCGCCCCGGCACCTGTCCTGCCAGGTACGGCAAGCCCTGCTCCTATCCACCGAGCCGCCGGCATCTGCCGGATTGGCGGGCCTTCATCAAGGCGCTGGTGCGTCGGCTCCCGCAGATGCTGGCCGTGGAGGTCTGGAACGAGCCGAACCTGCCGCGCTTCTTCGCGCCCAAGCCGTCGCCGCCCCTCTATTCGCGCCTTCTCCGGGCGGCGGACCAGGCAGTGCGCGCCACCGGCGTTCCCCTCGCGCTCGTCACGGGCGGGCTCGCCGCCGGCTCTTCGCGGGCCAGCGGGGGGACTCCCGCCGCCAGCTTCCTCAACAGGATCTACCAACTCAGCGGCAAGGCGTCGTTCGACGGCATCGGCACTCACCCCTACCCATACCGACCGCCGTGGGTAGGGAGCATGACCTCCAACCTCGACCAGCTACGGCGAGTCCGCGACCGGTATGGCGACCGGGGGGCACCCCTTTGGATCACCGAGGTCGGGATTGGCGGAACCTCCACACAGCGGCCGCAGGCCAGCGTCAGCCTCGCCCGCCAAGGCCCGATCCTGGCCCGGATGTACCACTCGACGCAGGGAAGCGACGTCAGGGCGTTCCTGATCTACGCCCTGCGTGATACGCCGACCGAAGGCCCCAAGTTCGAGTCGTTCGGCGTTGTGCACGGCGACCTGCGACCGAAGCCCGCCTACTGCTACCTGGCGAGCCGTCTCGGCGACGTGAGCGGCTGTATAGGTGAACCCTGACCGCCGTCGAGCAGGTTCCGCGGGTAGGATTGGCTGCTTGGGAGGAGCCTGACTTGAAGCGCCCCTTGCTTATAGCGATCGCGGTCGGCGCGCTGGCGTATGCGTCCGTCGCCTCCGCGGCGGCCACGGAGATCCAGATCGGCAACGATTTCTACTCGCCGGTCGCCCCGGCGACGCGCAACCTTGCCAGCGGCACGAGCTTCCACTGGTCGAACGGCGGCGGGACCACCAGGGCCCACAACGTCCGCCAGGACGCCAAGCTGTTCTATTCCGGGGGGCCGACCAGGGGCTCGATCAACTTCTCGATCAGGGCTTCAGCGGGCACCTTCCACTACTACTGCGAGCTGCACGGCACCACCACCGACGGCATGCAGGGCGTAGTCAAGGTCCGCCCCATATCGGTCGCCGCTCCCGACGGGCTGCCGTTCACGGTCACCTGGGCCCTGGCGGGCACTACCGCCACCGCCACGAATACCGGCAATCAATTCGACCTTCGCTACCGCGTCGGCACTGCCGGCACCTGGAAGGCGTGGAAGAACGACACCTCCGCGCGCTCTGCGGTCTTCGGTCAAAACGCCCAGCCGGTGCAGGTGCAGGCGGGTCGCATCTACCAGTTCCAGGCCCGTTCGCAGAAGTCGACGAACCCGAACCAGCCCAGCGGCTGGTCTCCGACCGTGCAGGTCAATACCTGACTCCTGCTCTCGGCCCGTCCACTCGTTGCCCCCGGGGCACGACTCGGGCGAACGCCGTAGCGCCTTGACTTAGCGCCGTGTGCTCGCAACCATCCAGCGACGGGGAGGAGCTTTCATGACGCCACGAGCTCGAGCCGCTGTAGTCGTCGCGGCGATCGCCGCGGCGCTGCCGATCGCGGTTTCGAGCGCGCCGGCGAAGCAGCCGGCCTCCCCGCAGCCGGCCGCGGCCAGCGGCCTGTTCGGCCAAAGGGTCACCCCGGGCCAGGTGATCGTGCGCTACACGCGTGGAGCATCGCGCTCCGACCGAGCGGCGGCCAAGGACGACGCCGCAGCGGGCCACCTGCGAAAGCTGCTTCTCTCCCGCACCGAGTTGGTGAAGGTGACGCCGGGGGAGGAGGCGGAGGCTGCCGCGAAGCTCGAGCGAGACCCGAACGTGGTCTACGCCGAGCCGAATGCGATCGTCCACGAGGAAGCGATCCCGAACGACCCCCGTTTCACCGACCTCTGGGGTCTCAACAACACGGGCCAGCAGGTCAAGGGCGTCGCCGGCCTGGCGGACGCGGACATCGACGCACCCGAGGCCTGGAACATGGGCGCCGTGGGCTCCGGCGTAGGCACCTCGGTCGTGGCCGTCGTGGACAGCGGCGTCGTCGCCAACCACCCCGAGCTCGCGGTGAACATGTTCAGCAACGCGGGAGAGGCCAACTTCACGAACGGCGTCGACGACGACGGCAACGGCTTTATTGACGACTACCGCGGCTGGGACTTCGCCTACAACGACAACAACCCGACCACCACTCGGGATCACGGCACGCACGTAGCCGGCACGATCGGGGCGCTCGCCAACAACAGCCACGGAGTGGCGGGCGTCGCGAGCTTCCCGACTCAAAGCGGATTCTGGCAGGGGCCGAGAATCATGGCGGTGAAGGTGCTCGACGAGCAGGGCTCGGGTACGATCGCGGACCTCGCCGACGGCTTGGTCTACGCGGGCACCATGAACGCGGAGGTGGCGAACGTCAGCCTCGGCCTGCCCGGCACCTCGGCGACGCTCGACAACGCCATCAAGAGCAACCCGAACACGCTGTACGTCGTCGCGGCCGGCAACGACGGCGTCAACAACGACACCTCGCCACACACGCCCTGCAACCCCGCCACCGCTCCCGACGCGGCGAACAAGATCTGCGTTGCGGCCACGGACTCAAGCGACGCCCTTGCCGGTTTTTCGAACTTCGGCGCCACCAACGTCGATCTCGCCGCGCCGGGCGTCGACATCCTGAGCACCGTCCCGACGAAGAGGATCTTCAGCGACGACTTCGAGACGGACATCGCTGGCCGATGGAAGACCGATGCCGCCGGCCAGACCGGGACTCGGCGTTGGGGGCGCAGCACGCTTTTCTCCACCAGTCCGTCTCACAGCCTCACGGATTCGCCTGTAGGCAACTACCAGAACCACCAGGACAACTGGGCGCGCAACCAGGTCGGCTTCGACTTCACGGGGGTCCACCACTGCAGGGTCAACGCCGACGCGAAGATCGATACCGAGGACAACTTCGACACGTTCACCATCGAGGCCACGCGGACCCCCTCGGTGGTCTCGAGCTGGCAGACGGTGTTCTCCTTCAACGGAACCGCAACCGGCTCGCTCACCGCCAACCTCCCAGCCGCGTTCGACGGGAAGACCGGCGTCTTCGTTCGCTTTCGCCTCCGAACGGATGGCACGAACACCCGCGACGGCGTCTACCTCGACGACGTCGCCGTCAGGTGCCGTACGAACACCTTCAACGCGACGTCGTACGAGTTCCTCAGCGGCACATCCATGGCCACGCCGCACGTCGCCGGCGCCGCGGCGTTCCTGTTCAGCAAGTTCCCGGGGGCGACGGTCGGCCAGGTCAAGGACAAGATCCTGCGCAGCGCCGACCGGAAGGCCTCGCTGAGCGGCCGGGTTGCCACGGGCGCCCGGCTCAACCTCTACAAGGCGGCGGCGGAGTCAAGCGCGGCGGTGTCCGCCGGGGTGCTGCGATTCACCGCGGGTGTGGGACAGAGGAACAACGTCACCGTGACCCGCTTCGTCGACGGCGGCGTCCCCAAGTACAGAATTTCCGATCCCTACTCGACCGGCACCTCGGCCCCGCAGTCGGGATCGCGCATCAAGCCGGGCCCGGGCTGCACCCGCGTCCTCGACACCAGGGTCACCTGCCCGGTCGCCGGGATCACCCGAATCGTGCTCGCCGGTGGCGATCTTGACGACACCCTCGACGCTGGCGCAATCGAGATTCCGGTCACGCTCGGCGGTGGAGCCGGTATCGACTCCCTCACCGGCGGCACGGCAGCCGACTCGCTGTTCGGCGGCGCCGGGCCCGATTTCTTCAGCGCGGGCACCGGCGACGACACCATCAACGCCCGCAACGAGGACGCGGACACCACCTTCAGTTGCGGCGAAAATACGGGCGACACGGACACCGTGAACGCGGACCTCGACCCCAACGACCCCGTGGCCGCCGACGTCTCCAACTGCGAGGTGGTCAACAAGCTCTGATTCGCATCGGCAGGCCGCCACGCGGGGAGAGCGTTGGCATCTGCCGGACCCGCATCCGCCAGCCGGGCTCCAGCTCGAGGCGGAAGCGGCGCAGAACCGCGGCCGCGATCGCTCGCATCTCGAGCTCGCCGAAGCGCATCCCGATGCAGATCCTCGGCCCGCCGCCGAACGGCACGTAGGCGCCCTTGGGGAGCTTCGCGCGCTCCTCGGGGGCGAAGCGTTCAGGCCTGAAGGAGTGGGGGTCCGAAAACACGTCCGGCAACCTGTGGCTCGCCCAGGACGAGTAGCTGACCGGCAGTCCTGCGGGCACCCGGTAGCCACCGAACTCGAAGTCCTGGGCGGCGCGGCGGGGGCCGATCCAGGCGGGTGGATAGAGCCGCAGCGTCTCGTCGACGGCCATCCCGAGCTGCGGCAGCTCGCCGAACAGCTGGGCGGCGTCGGGGGCGCCGTCGCCGACGACAATGTCACGCTCGGTCGCCAGCCGCTCGGCCCAATCGGGGTCACGGGCCAGCTCGTAGAAGAGGAAGGCGACTGTCGAGGTGGTCGTGTCGTGGCCCGCGAACAACAACGTCAGGACCTGGTCACGAACCTGCTCGTCGGTGAAGCGCATGCCCTCGCTGTCCTGCGCCTCGATCAGCAGCCCCAGGATGTCCTCGCCCGCCTCTCCGGCGCGGCGGCGCGTGATCTCCGCGAGGATGATCCGATCGAGCGTGCGGCGCACCTGTCGCAGCCGGGCGAACGGGCTTCCGGGGCCGCGAACCACCTGCAGGAAGTACTCCCGCTCATAAAAGGAGAGGCCGCGCTCGAACGTGGCCGCGACGTCGACCCCGGCCCGATCAGGGTCGAGACCGAACAGCGCCCGCATCGCGACCCTCATCGCCACGTGCCGGGTCCAGTCGTACAGGTCGATCCGGTCGCCGGTTCGCCAGCCGCCCATGGCCCGCTCGGCCTCCTCGCTCATCACGCTCGCGGCGGCCGCGATCCGCTCGCGATGAAACACGGGGACCATGATCTCCCGGGCGCGGTCGTGATACTCGCCGTCGGTGGTCAAGAGCCCATCGCCGATCAGGGGGATCAGGTCTCCGAGGCTGCCGTCGCGCCAGCGGAACTTGTCGCGGTCGGTGACCAAGATGAACCGGTTGGCCTCGGGGCCGAGCATGAACACCTGGATCGCGTGGAAGATCCGGATCGCGAAGATCGGGCCGTGCTCCTCGTACGCGGGCAGGAGCACCGCCAGGGGGTCCCGGCGCATTCGCTCGGTGCGGGCGATGCTGGGCAGCTTCGACCCCGGCGGCAGCGCGATGCCGCGGGTGGCCTGCCGCTCGACGCTCAGGTCATCCCGGATCCGCACCAGCGGGTTGGTGCTCAGGGCAGAGGGTGCCTCGAGCGGCATCGCGCCAGAGCATAACCCGGTTGGCTGGGCGGCCAAACCGGGACATCTGAGAGCATCGTGTCCGCCCGTGGCCGATTTCCTGGTCAAGCGCGACGATCTGCGCGAGTCCCGCATCGCCGAGTCCGGTGTGCCGGAGCCCGAGGTGGGCCAAGCTCGCCTGCGGGTCGACACGTTCGGATTGACCGCGAACAACATCACCTATGCCGTGATGGGCGAGGCGATGTCCTATTGGGACTTCTTCCCCGCGGCCGCCGGCTGGGGCCGCGTTCCGATGTGGGGCTTCGCCGAGGTCGAACGCAGCGAGACTGACGGGGTCGAGCCCGGGACGCGGGTGTACGGCTACCTGCCTCCGTCCTCGCACCTGGTGGTGACGCCCGCCGCGCTGGATGGCCGAGGCTTCGTCGACGCCTCCCCGCACCGGGCGCCGCTGTCGTCCGCCTATCACCGGTATCTGGCCAGCGGGGCCGACCCCTTCTACCGGCCCGACACCGAGGAGATCCAGATGCTGCTCCGCCCGCTCTTCTTCACCTCGTTTCTGATCGACGACCAGCTGGACGACGACGGCCTGGCGACCCGCGGACCGATCGTCATGTCCAGCGCCTCGAGCAAGACCGCGATCGCCGCCGCATTCATGCTGGCGCAGCGGGATGGAGCGCGGCTGGTGGCACTCACCTCGCCGCGCAGCGCGGCGTTCGTCGAGGGCCTGGGGATCTACGACAGCACTGTCACGTACGACGCGATCGACTCGCTCGAATCCGGGCCGGCGACCTTCGTCGATTTCGCGGGAGACGGCGAGGTGCGCCGAGCGGTTCACTCCCACTACGGCGACGCCCTCACCCACAGCATGGCGGTGGGGGTAACGCACTGGGAGGGCTTCGGCGACGGCACGGAGCAGCTCCCCGGGCCGGCACCGACCCTCTTCTTCGCCCCGGATCGGGTTGTCAAGCGCTCCGAGGACTGGGGCGCGGCGGGGCTCGAAGCCACGGTCGCCAAGGCCTGGCACCCGTTCTGCGAATGGATCGGCGACTGGCTCGAGGTCATACGCGGTCAGGGCTTCGAGGCGGTCCAGCGCGCCTACCTCGAGGTGCTCGAGGGCCGCGTCGACCCGAAGACGGCCCACGTGCTCTCGCTGTAGCTCAGATCACCGTCAGCTGGAGCACGACCCCGATCAACCCGCAGCCAAGCACCACGTAGAGCACGGCCAGCTTCGCGTGAAAGCGCATCAGTGCGGCGAACGCGCCGAGAGCCAGCAGGGCGGTGGGCACGTCGACCACACCGGTCTCCACGATCTCGACGGTGACCGCGGCGATCAACCCGACAACCGCGGCTGTTACCCCGAGGAGGAAAGGCCTGATCCGTGAGTTCTCAGCGATCGCGACCAGCCAACGATGCAGGAAGATCGGGAACACGAAGGCCGGGAGGAAGATCCCGAAGGTCATCGCCAGCCCGCCCGCGAGGCCGCCGGCGAGATACCCCACGAAGGTCGAGAAGATGATCAGGGGGGCCGGTAGCACCCCGCTGATCGCGAGCCCGTCCACGAACTGGGCGTTCGTCAGCCAGCCCTGGCCCTGGACGGCCGCGTCTTGGAGGAAGGGAATGACCGTGAATGCCCCACCGAAGGTGAGCAGACCGGCCTTGAGGCCCTCGAGGAAGATCTCCGAGGTGAGCGAGACCGTGACGGCCCCGGCGAGGACCGCGAGCGCCGCCGGAAATGGAAAGAGTGCGATCGATGCGAGCCGCGACCGATAGCGGCGCAGGTTTGTCCAGAGCTCGTAGGCGAGCCCGCCGCCTGCCAGGACCAAGACGAAGCTTGCGTCTGCGAACTCGGTGGCAGCGAAGGCGGCAACCCCGATCACTGCGAGCGGCACGTTGGTGAGAAACGACCCGCCGAGCCGCACGAGGGCCCGCGCCACGACCGCTCCCACCGCGGCGGCGAGCCCGTAGAAGAACTCGTGCAGAGGGTCCGAGATGTCCGCCTCGACGTAGAGCGCCGACAGCCCGAGCATGAGCACGAAGCCGGGCAGCATGAAGCCGAGCCCGGCGAGGAATCCGCCGAGCTTTCCACCGCGCAGTCGGCCGAAATAGACGCACAGCTCGTGCGCCTCGGGGCCGGGAAGCACCTGGTAGACGGCCAACGTCTTCCTGAACGTCTCCTCGGAGATCCAGCCCTCCTCGTCGACGCACTCGTGCTTGATCATCGCGATCTGCGCTGCAGGGCCACCCCAGGCCAGAGCGCCGAACTTCAGGAAGCGAAGGAAGATCGAGCGAAGCGGGTCGTGTCCGGATCCGTCGTTCAATCCTGCTCGTTCGCTCAGCCCGCTACGACCGGCTCACCTGGGTCGCGGCTGCACCTTCCGATCGGTGCGCCGATCGAGCGCCCCGAGGGCGGCAAGGATGCCCCGCGCCCAGAGCGAGCGCAGCGGCTCCGGAGGCATCGGCAGGCGGCGGCGGCGCAGAAGCTCGGGATGGCCGGGATCCTCGCCACACGCCATCTTGGCGAGCAGCGTGCCGACGTAGCTGGCCTGGGCCACGCCGTGGCCGTTGTAGCCGATGCCGAAGAGGACGTTGTCGTGCCTTCCCGTACGACCGATCGCCGGCAGGAAGTCGAGCGTCATCGCGATCGGGCCGCTCCAGCAGCGATCCACGGCGACCTCGGCCAGCTCCGGAAAGCGGGCGCGGAACATCGCGTCGAGCGCCGCGAAGACCTCCGGGTCGCTGTCGGGGAGGGAGCGACCTCCGTACGACCAGCGGACGTGGCGCGAGCCGCCGACGATGCGCCCGTCGGCGGTCAGGCGGTAGCTCTCGAGCACCTCGTGGGCGGTGTAGATGCCCTCCCCCCGTGGCCACCCGACCTGCCGCCGCTGCTCTCCGCTGAGCGGCTCGGTGGCGAACAGGGAGACGTAGAGAGGCGCCACCGCCGAGCGCAGGCGACCCAGCCGCGGCGTGTATGCGTTGGTGGCGATCACGCAGGCCGGCGCGCGCGCCGAGCCGCGAGGCGTCTCGACTCGGACCCACTGGCCGTCGACGACCGACTCCACCGGGGTCGATTCGTGGAGCCGCACGCCCGCGTCGATGGCCTCCTGTCGCAGCGCCCGCACGTACTTGCCCGGATTCAGCACCCCGCCGCGCTCTTCGAGGTAGCCGCAGGCGACGCAGCGAGGGAGTCCGCGCTCGGTCAGCTCTGAAGGGTCGAGCATCCGCATCGCGCCGCCCAGCTGGGCGGCGGCCTCGGCCGCCTTCTCTATCCGAGGGCGCTGGCCTGGATGGATCCCGGCGAGCACGTTCCCAGCCCCGACGTAGTCGCAGTCGATCCAGCGCTCGGCGATCGCCGCCTCGACGTGCTCCACCGCCGCCTCCGCGAAGCGCACCAGCGCGCCTCCCCGTTCCCGACCATAGAGGCGAAGTAGCGTGGGGAGGTCCTTGCCGATCGTCGGAGTGAGGTGGCCGGCGTTGCGACCGCTGGCGCCGAAGCCGGCGTAGTCGCGCTCCAGCACGACCACGTCGGCACCGCGCTCTCGCAGGCCCAGCGCCGTCCACAGTCCGGTGTAACCGGCGCCGATAACGATCACGTCGGCGTCGATTGCGCCCTCCAGCGACGGGCCGGCAGCAGGCGGCGGGTCGAGCCAGAGGCTCGGCGGGCGAGCGGCCGTTGGCCTGTCGTTCACGGCGCGCACGCTACTGCGCTGCAACGATTCGGTGCCCATGATCGGCCCGAGCCTTCGCCGGGGGTCCGATGCGGTCAGCCCCACGGCCCACTACACCGGCCATGTCTGGGTGCGCAATGGCCTCTCTCATCCGGAGCTCGCCACCTGGGAGGGACGTGTGTTGTTCGATGCTCTCCGTCCGGCAGTGACTGCGAGCCGGGCGCTCGGCGGGCCCACCCTCGAGGGACTGCTGCTGGCGCGTCACCGGGTCATTGACGACCTGCTCGCGCGGGCGATCGAGTCGGGCAGCGTGCAGCAGGTGGTCGAGCCTGCATGTGGCATGTCCCCTCGCGGCTGGCGCTTCACCCAGCGCTACGGCGACGGCCTCACCTACATCGAGGCGGACCTTCCGCAGATGGCCGCCCGCAAGCGGCGCGCGCTCGCGCGCATGGGATCGTTGAGCGACCGGCATCGCGTCGCCGAGCTCGACCTGCTGCGTGACGACGGGCCGGCGAGCGTCGCGAGCCTCGCTGCCGGCCTCGACCGCGACCGGGGCGTGGTGATCATCACCGAGGGCTTGATCACCTACTTCGATCAGGGCCAGGTGCTGGGGATGTGGGACCGCTTCGCCCGCGTATTCGAGCCTTTCCCGCAGCGTCGCTACCTGGCGGACCTCCGCCTCGCCGGTGAGAACCGAGGTCCCGCCGAGCGAGCATTCGGCGTCGTCCTGTCGGCATTCGTCAGGGGAAGGGTGCACACCCACTTCGCCGACGCGGACGAGGCCACCGCCGCGCTCCGGGCAGCCGGCTTCAGCGAGGCTCGCTTGCACCGGTGCGGCGAGCATCCGGCGGCGGGGCCGACGCGCGGCGACCCAGGCGCGCGCCGTGTCCACATCATCGAGGCTGTAGGGCAGTCCGTTTGTCACCCTTGACGCCCATGCAGCGCTGCGTTGCGTTCCTACGCGGGATCAACCTGGCCGGACAGCGACGCGTGCCGATGGGACAGCTCCGCGACGTGCTCGAGCAAGCGGGCTACGAGGAGGTGCAGACGCTGCTTCAAAGCGGGAACGTGGTCCTCAGCGCCGGGGCCGATCCGAAGGCCCTCGAGCGCAAGCTGGCGAAGACCCTCAGCGGGGAATTCGGATTCGAGATTCAGGTGATCGTCCGAACCCGCGACGAGCTCGCGGAGATCCTGGAGCGGGACCCGTTCGCCGGTGAAGCCGACGATCCAGCCCGGTATCAGGTGAGCCTTCTCTCCGCGGAGCCCGATCCGAAGGGCGTTCAAGAGTTGGAGGCTGCGGTCGTATCGCCCGAGCGCGTCGTCATCAGTGGGCGCGAGGTCTACGCATGGCATCCCGGCGGGGTTGGCCGCTCGAAGCTCGCCAAGCTGATCAACGACCGACAGCTTGGAGTTGGGGTCACCGCCAGAAACTGGCGGACGCTCACCAGGTTGCTCGAAATGGCCGATCGTCAAACCGACCGCTGACACGCTTCCACGATCGAGGCACGTGCCCGAGCGCCCTGGGCGGTGGGCGCCACCGGAAATGCGTGCGGTGCGCCCTGAACCTCGTGGAGGTCGACCGGTACCCCGCCCTCCCTTGCCTGAGCCGCCAGGCGTTGCGAGTCGGGGTCGAGCATGTCATGCGTGCCGGTGAAGACCGTCATCGGGGGAAGGCGACGAAAGTCCCCATAGATCGGGCTGACGCGAGGGTCATCCAGGCCCAGCGAGCCCGCATAGAGCCGACCGGCTTCGACCAGCCCCGGGCGCCTCAGCATCGTGTCCCTGGACGCCAGCGCATCCTGTCGCCGGTCGCTCATGGTCGCGTCCAGGAAGGGCGAGATGAGCACCAGCCGTGAGGGCTGCGGGAGTCCCTGATCGCGCAGCCGGAAAGACGTGGCCAAGCCCATCCCACCGCCCGCGGAATCGCCCATCACAACCGTCCGCTCGGGCGCGGCCTCCGCGATCAGCTCGCGAGCGAGCTCCGCCACCCGAGGAACGACCTCGGCAGCGGTTCCGGACGGCGCCAATGGATAGATGGGAACTACGCAACGAGCAGGCACCTCCCGGACCAGCTGTCGGATCAGGAACCAATGCCATCGGGTGATCTCGTTGATGTAGGCCCCGCCATGCAGGTAGAGGATCGACATGGCTGCGGGACGCTCGTTGGGCCTTGTCTCGTAGACCGGCCATGGGCCGCGTGGAATCAGATGGACGCTGGTCTTCCGGCGCACACTCCGGGGTGGCCCGGGGTTATCGGGACGCCGCTTCCGTCGTTCGACGTGGGCGCGAACGCTCTCCGGCGAAGCCAGCACGTCACCCAGGAGCCGTCGCCGCAGCGGCAAGGCCACGTTGTTGACCAGGTGATTCGGCAGGGTCAACACGGATGCTTGATCTACCAGGTGTCGACGAACCGGTGGAGGCGCCGTGGCCGCCGGCGGTGCGCGGCGGCGGCGAGTGTCGCGGCGATGAGCGAGCGCGTCTCGGCGGGATCGATCACGTCGTCCACCTCGAAGAGCTGGGCGGCGTTGATCGCCTTGGCGTTGTCCTGCGCGGCCGCCGTGAACTCCCGCACGCGCTGCTCCCGCTCTTCATCGTCCCCGATTGCCTCGAGCTCCTTGCGCAGGGCCAGGCGCACGGCGCCCTCGAGCCCCATCGGCCCCAAGTGGGCGCTCGGCCACGCCACCGTGAGCAGGGGCTCGTGCAGGCTGCCCCCCACCATCGCCTGCGCGCCGAGGCCGTAGCCCCGGCGCAGGACCACGGCGACGAGCGGGACGCGCAGCGAGGCCCCGGCAACGAGCAGGCGCGAGGCGCGGCGCACGAGCCCCTCGGCTTCGGCCTCCGGCCCCACCATGTAGCCGGGGGTGTCCACCAGCGAGACCACCGGCAGGTCGAACGCATCGCAGAGCTGCAGGAAGCGGGCCGCCTTGTCGGCTGCCGCGGCCGTGATCGCGCCGGCCATGACGACGGTGTTGTTGGCGATGATTCCCACGGGCCGGCCTTCGATGCGGGCCAGGGCGGTGACCATCTCGGGAGCGAAGCGCTCGCGCAGGAATGTCGCCGATCCCTCGTCGGTAAGGGTCTCGATGACGGGCGCGACATCGTACGCGCGACGCTCGCGCTCGGGAACGTGCTCGCGCATGCGTGTCTGGTCGGGTGTGACACCGGACGTCGTGGTCCCCTGGAAGTAGGCGATCAAGCGCTTGGTGGTCGCGACGGCCTGTGCCTCGTCCGCGACCACGACGTCGACGACGCCGTTCGGGGCCTGCGTCGCGATCGGCCCGACCGCGTCGGCGTCGACCTCCCCGAGTCCGCCGCCCGCGATCATCGGCGGTCCGCCCATGCCGATTGACGCGTCCTCGGTGGCCACGATGAGATCGGCGCACCCTGCGATGACGGCGTTGCCCGCGAAGCAGTAGCCCTTGACGATCGCAACCCGCGGCACCAGCCCCGATAGCCCCGCCCACAACGCGAACGCGCGAACGTCCAGCGCCGAGACAACCGGGTAGTCGGTATCTCCCGGGCGCCCACCGCCGCCCTCGGCGAAGAACACGGTGGGCAGCCGCATCCGCTCGATCAGCTCGAAGAGCCGATCCTTCTTGCGGTGGCCAAGGGCGCCCTGGGTGCCGGCCAGCACGGTGTAGTCGTAGGAGAGCACGGCGCACGCACTGCGCTCGTCGCCGAACAGGTCGCCGTTGATGCGCGCGGTGCCTCCCACCAGACCGTCCGCGGGCGTGCGGGCGATCAGCTCGCCGAGGTCGCGACGCTCTCGTTGGGCGGCGATCGCAAACCGTCCGTACTCGACGAATGTTCCTGGGTCGATGAGATCGGCGACGTTCTCGCGCGCGGTCCGTCCGCCCTTCTCATGCCGGTGCTCGACGGCGTCCGGGCGCGCGGCGTCTTCGGTGAGCGCGCGCCGCCGCCGAAGCTCGGCGAGATCGTCCCGGATGGGCTCGTCGTGCTCGGGCACCGCTCAGCTCACCATCAGGCGCGATAGCCACTGCTCGGCCGCCGATACATCCGCGGGGTCGATCTGATGCGCGACGTCGGACTCGTGATACTCGACCTCCAAGCCATCCGCTTCGAGCAGCTCGCGAGCCTGCCGAGCGAAGCCGATCTCGATGACTGGGTCACGGCGGCCATGGGCGATGAAAACACGCAGGTCGAGGCGATCGGCGAGGTGCGGTTGCCAGCCTTCCACCGTTGGGATGAAGCCGGAGAAGGC
Source organism: Solirubrobacterales bacterium (assembly GCA_035573435.1). Classification (GTDB taxonomy): domain Bacteria; phylum Actinomycetota; class Thermoleophilia; order Solirubrobacterales; family 70-9; genus AC-56. Next base: position 58,952 of record DATMZR010000023.1, on the reverse strand, counting down.
GAGGATGCCGGCGGGTGCGGGGCGGTCGGCGGCCAGGCCCAGGGAGTAGCTCATTACCGAGCCCATCGAGAACCCACCGAGGACAGTCTCCTTCGGCGTGATGCCGGTGCGCTGCCACAACTCGTCGTGGAAGTCGGCCAGCTTGGCAACAGCGGTGTGGAAGGTGTTGGGGTCGGGATAGCCGACACGGGGGACCGCGTACCAGTGGTTGCCGGGCAAGCCGGAGAGCGTGAGCGGGCCACGCGGCGTGACGACGAGCAGGCGACGGTCCGGGTCGAGGGCCTCAGCCAGACCGAGCAGATCGTGCTCGTCGGTCCCTCGGCCGTGGTGAAGGACGAGCAGGCCCGCGGGCTCGCCCGCCGCCGGCCGCTCCCGGTACGCGAGCGCGCTCACGACCGCTGCCTGGAGGAGTGTGGGTCGCTTCTCATAGGATCTAGAGACGGCGTGACTTGATCTGCCTCATCCCGGCACGTTAGGCCGTCCGGGGCCGAGAAGGAGGACGCAGTTGGGCGACACATCAAATTTCCCTCAGTCCACAGAGATGGGCGCCTGGGTCGCGGAGGGTGCCCCCGACCAAGCCATCCCAGAGGACCCCATGACACCGATCGCGGCGATGCGCCTGGTTCAACAGGAGCTCGCCGTCGAGGGCATTCCCGAGCGGAACCTGGCCACCTTCGTAACCACCTGGATGGAGCCCGAGGCGCGGATCGTGATCGACGAGAACCTTCATCGGAACTTCATCGACCACGCCGAGTATCCCCAGACCTTCGAGATCCAGCAGCGCTGTATCCGGATGCTGGCCGAGCTGTTCCATGCGCCGGGCGAAACCACGGGCACGAGCACGCAGGGTTCCTCGGAGGCGATCATGCTGGGGGCCCTGTCGCTGAAGTGGAAGTGGCGCCAGCGCTGCGAGGCCGACGGCAAGCCCACGGACTCACCCAATCTGGTCTTCGGCGGGGACGTCCACGTGGTCTGGGAGAAGTTCTGCCGCTACTTCGACGTGGAGCCGCGGATAGTGCCGCTACAGCCGGGCAAGTACACGATCGGCCCGGAGGACGTCGAGCCCCACGTCGACGAGAACACGATCGGCGTCGCCGCGGTGGTAGGCACCACCTTCACCGGTCACGCCGACGACGTGGCGGGCATCAATGACCTCCTGGTCGAGCTGAAGGAAAAGAAGGGTCTCGACGTCCCCCTCCACATCGACGGCGCCAGCGGCGCCTTCGTCTGGCCCTTCCTCTACCCGCGCTCCGAGTGGGACTTCCGCCTCGAGCAGGTGCGATCGATCAACGCGTCCGGGCACAAGTTCGGCCTCGTCTACCCCGGGATCGGCTGGCTGATTTTCCGCGAGAAGTCCGACCTCGCCGAGGACCTGGTCTTCTACGAGAACTACCTGGGAAAGACCGACGCCACGTTCACGCTCAACTTTTCGACCAGCTCCTCGATGGTTATCGCGCAGTACTACAACTTCGTGCGCTTCGGCAAGGCGGGCTATCGCTGGGTCATGGAGGTGATGCAGCGAAATGCCCAGTCGCTCGCCCAGGACATCGAGGGTATCGGCACGTTTCAGATCGTCGGAGCCGGGGAGGAAACGCTGCCGCTGGTCGCCTTCAACCTCGCCGACCAAAAGCCCTACGACGAGTTCGACATCGCCTTCCAGCTTGCTGCCGAGAGGGGATGGATGGTGCCCGCCTACACGATGCCGCCGAACGCCCAGGACGTGAAGATGATGCGCGCTCTCGTCAAGCTCAACCTCAGCCGCTCACTCGTCGATACGCTTGCCGACGACCTCACGGGGGCGATCAAGACGCTCGAGCAGAAGGGCCCGGTGAGCGAGTCAGAGCGCCGACGCGTGAAGACGAGCGTCACCCACTAGTGGTTCCTGGCACACCCGAGACCGGCCCTTCGACCGCTCCCCTGCGGAGCCCCAGCCCGACGAACGGGTAGACCAGCGTCGACAGCATCGCTGCGCCGACCAGTCCCGCGGCGGTCGAGGTGCGCATGTGCCCCGTCTCCGTGGCGATCGTGGTGATCGCCACCACCAGCGGCAGCTCAGTGGCACAGAAGAACGCCAGCGCGGTGCGGTCGCGCAGGGCGAGCAGGCGCCGGTAGAGGAGCATTGCCGGGACACCGCGGACCACCAGGAACAGTCCGAAGAAAAGGAGAAGCTTGAGCTGCGCCGACGCCGAGCCCAGAGCGTCCAGGTCGAACTCGATCCCGCTGTCGATGAAGAAGAAGGGGACCAGGAAACCGAAGCCGACCGCCGTCAGCTTGGACTCGAACACAGTCACCTCGCGGCCTCGAAACGCGGCCCGCGTGATCATCCCGGCCACGAAGCCGCCGAGCAGGATGTCCAGGCCAAGCTCCCCCGCCAGGAAGAGGAGCCCGAACACAAGCAGCACCGCGATCCGAATCGCGAGCTGGCTGCTCGACTCGAGGGTGCGCTCCAGCGCCGGAAAGCCGCGCCACGCCAGCCGCATCGAGGCAAGCGCCAGCAAGATCGCAAGCGCGATGAATGCCACCAGGATCGCGGCTTCGTGGACGGGGTGCGTCGTCGACAGCACCAGGGTTATGAGAAGGATGGGGCCGAATTCCCCCACCGACCCGGCGGCGAGCAGATAGGTGCCGAAGCGGGTGTCCAGCTCGCGGTTGTCGCGCAGGATGGGGATCAGCGTCCCGATCGCGGTCGTCGCCAGCGCCGAGCCCGTGTAGACGAGGGACAGGATGACCCCGGCTGCCGCCAGCACCCCGCCGATCCCGTAGGCGAGGGCGAGCGAAACCAGCCACCCCACGGCGCCCAGGGCAAGCGGCCGACCGCGAATGCGCTCGAAGTCGATCTCGTATCCGGCGAAGAAGAAGAGCATGCCGAGCCCGAGGTTCGAGAAGAAGTCGACGAAACCGTCGCTGTGGGCGAGGTCGAGGACCTGCGGACCGATCAGGATCCCCAGCAGCAGCTCGATGACGACGACTGGCGGGGCAACCTTGCGCGGCAACACGGTCACGGTCACCGCAGCAAGCGCCGCTGCCAACGTAATGGCGAAGAAGGAGCCTGTGTCGACGTCGATCAAGCGCGGGGAGTCTTAGCCGAACCGGAAGCTCCCTGTCACCGGGCGTATAACTCCAGGGGCCTCGACGGCCCTTGAACGATCAGAAAGGGGAACCGTGAAGACGTCCTCTACCTGGCCTGCACTGTCTTACGAGGGGTGGAGCGCAACCTGCGACACGCTTCACGCTCTCACCCAGATCCCCGGCAAGCTGGCCGTGGAGCTAGCTCCGCCCGCGCCGCAGCTTCAGCACGCCGCCCTCCGTCTCACGCCGCGCGGTTGGGAGACCCAGGCGTTGCCGGCGCCCGACGGCTCAGGGGCGATCGTCGCCGGACTTGACCTGCGTACCCACGAAGCGCTGATCGAGCACAGCGACGGACGCGAGACGCGGATTCCCCTCACCCCGCACCGGCCGGTTGCCGACGTGACGCGCGAGGTGCTGGACGCCGTGGAACGCCTCGGCGGCCGGGTGGAGATCAATCCAACACCGCAGGAGACTTTCTGGGACATCCCGCTGGACGAGGACCGTGAGCACTCCACCTATGAAGCTGATCAGGTGGACTCCTACTTCGCCGCCGCCACGCAGGCAGCGCTGGCTCTTGCCGAGTTCCGCGCGCCTTATCGCGGCCGCTCCACCCCGGTGAACGCATGGTGGGGAACCTTCGACCTGGCCGTTTCCTTCTATTCCGGGACGGCGGTCGATCCCCCAACCGACGACTTCATCATGCGGAACTCGGGTGACGCCGAGCAGATCGGGATCGGCTGGTGGCCGGGCGACCAGAAGTACGGCAAGGCGGCCTTCTTCGCCTTGGCCTACCCAACACGAGATGGTTTCTCCGAAGCCGATCTTGATCCCGCACCAGCCCACTGGGACGCGGACCTCGGAGAGTTCGTGCTCGATTGGGATGACATCCGCTCCGAGACCGATCCTCGCGGGTTGGCGGTTGAGTTCGCCCAGTCGGCCTTTCAACACGCCTGCGCCGTGTGCGAGTGGGACCCGGTCCTCGCCGGCAGCGCGAGGGGCACTCCGCCGCCGGTCCACTGACTTTAGCCTTCCGCCCATGGGTGGCTCACGGGGATGGCGATACGGCGCGGCCGCATTCTGGGTCGCGAACGGGCTCAACCACTTCCGGGCCCCCAAGTTCTATGAGGCGATCGTGCCGCCGCCATTCGAGCGGTGGAAGAGCGAGGTCAACGTGGCATCGGGGGCGGCCGAGCTGGCCGGCGGACTGGCCGTGCTCTCGGACCGCGCCCGCCCGGCCGCTCGCTGGTGGCTGCTGGCGACGCTCCTGGCCGTCTACTGGGCCAATGTCCACATGGCCTTGCGGCCCCAGAAGTTCCGGCGCTTCCCGCCGGCACTCCTGTACGCGCGACTGCCTGTGCAAGGCCTGTTCGCCTGGCTGACATGGCGGGGAACGGAGTAGCGCGTCCTCACGCGCATCAGCCGCCCAGTGGCGAGGGCGGGATTCGTGTCTCGCCGTGTACTTGCGGGACCTCCAGGCCAACCTCGTCGACGAAGCAGAAGGCCCAGGCCTCGCCCGGCTGAAGCGATCGGATCAACGGATGACCGGCCTGGGCCGCGTGCGATGAGGCGTGCCTGTTCGGCGAGCTATCACAACAACCGACCTGGCCGCATTCGAGACAGATCCGCAGGTGGAACCATGGCTCCCCGGCCTTGAGGCATTCTTCGCAGCCGTCGACGGATTCCGGGAGCTCGGTGATCCGAATGTGATCGAGGTGAGTGCAGGTGGTCATGCTTGCCCCTTTCAGAGAGACCGCCCGGGCATTGGGTCAATTGGCGATAAGACAAGCGTGTCAAAGCGGTCAAGTTGCGCGCTCCGCGTAACGTAGAGGGCGTGCCCCAGCCTCCCTCAAGCTCCCTACCGCCGATCGAAGGGCGCGATCACGTGATGGGTGCCGGCTCGCCGCAGCTGACACTGGTCGAGTACGGCGACTTCGGCTGTCCGTTCTGCTTTGCGGCCAGTTTGCCGGTGAAGTCGCTCCTGGATCGCTTCGAGACCCTCCGTCTCGTGTGGCGACACCTTCCCGACGCCGAGCTGCATCCCGGGGCGGACCGTGCTGCCGAGCTCTCCGAGCTCGCCGCCGTCCACGGAAAGTTCTGGGAGGCACACTCGCTGTTGCTTTCGGGGCGGGAGGAGTTCTCGCATCAGGATCTGCTCTCCGTGGCGTCGCGGCTCGAGCTGGATACCGATGAGGTCGAGGCGGCACTGGGGGAGCGCACCTTTCGCGAGCGTGTCATCGAGGATGTCGCAGGGGGTGAGCGCGCGGGAGTCCACGGCACCCCGACCTTCTTCGTCAACGGGGAGCGCCTGGAGGGTCCTTGGCGCCGGCTCGCGCAGATCGTCCCGGCCAAGATCGAGGAGTCGAGGCGTTGAACGACACACCGGGCAGCGGCTCTATCTCACGGGGGTCGTCCGTGAAGCCGGCCAGGTGGTCCATCAACGAATGGCCGCGCCGCTGGGCCCGGCCTGTTCAGGAGTAGTTGATGGCAGATCCGGTCGGCACCGGAGCCTCCGGCAGCGACGTGGAGGTGAGCTTTGATAGCCCCCGGGGCCACTGGGTTCTCGCGGTGGCGGTATTGGGCTCCGGGATGGCCTTCCTCGACGGCACCGTCGTCAACGTTGCTCTGCCGGACATCGGCGAAGACCTTGGCGCGTCGACCAGCTCCCTCCAGTGGATACTGAACGGCTACCTCCTGACGCTCGCCTCCTTGATCCTCCTTGGGGGATCGCTCGGGGACCGTCACGGCCGGCGGCGCATCTTCGTCGTCGGGGTCGTCGTGTTCACCGTCGCATCGTTGCTTTGTGCCGCTGCCCCGAATGCCTCCATGCTCGTCGCCGCTCGGCTGCTCCAGGGGATCGGCGGAGCCCTCCTAACACCCGGCAGCCTGGCAATGATCGAGTCGAGCTTCCGCCCCGGCGACCGCGCGCGCGCGATCGGCGCCTGGTCCGGCCTGGGCGGCGTTGCGACGGCGCTCGGCCCGCTCCTGGGCGGCTACCTGGTTGAGGCCGTCTCCTGGCGAGCGATCTTCCTGATCAACCTGCCGCTGGGCGTCCTCGTCGCGGCGATGGCTGTTCGCCACGTTCCCGAGACTCGCGACCCGACAGCGAGTGGGCGCCTCGACTTCGGCGGCGCGGCGCTCGCTGCGCTCGGACTGGCGGGTACGACGTACGCCCTGATCGAAGGCCCAGGCAATTGGCCCTCCGCCCCCGTGCTGATCGGGGCGATTGGCGGAGTGGTTGCCCTGGTCGCCTTCCTGTTCGCCGAGCGGCGCAGCCCGAATCCCATGATGCCGCTCGGCATGTTCGCCTCGCGGCAGTTCAGCGCCGCCAACCTCGTCACCTTCGCGGTGTACGCCGCGCTCGGCGGGTTCTTCTTTCTCTTCGTGGCGTTCTTGCAGGTGGCGCTCGGCTACTCGCCCCTTGCCGCCGGCGCGGCATCGCTGCCGGTGACCGCCCTGATGCTCGCGTTCTCGGCCCGTTCGGGTGCCCTTGCCCAGCGGATCGGCGCCAGGATTCCGCTCACCGTCGGCCCGCTGGTGATCGCGGTAGGCCTGCTCTTGATGACGCGCATCGACCCGGGCGACTCCTACGTCACGGGCATCGCGCCCCCGGTGATCATCTTCGGGCTTGGCCTGACCCTGGTGGTGGCGCCCGTAACGGCCACCGTCCTTGCCGCCGCCGATGCCCGCCACTCGGGGATCGCCTCCGGGATCAACAACGCGGTCTCGCGGGTTGCCAGCTTGCTGGCTGTGGCCGTGCTCCCACTGGCTGCAGGCATCACGGGCGACCAGTTCTATGACCCCGCCGCGATGACGGACGGGTTTCACATGGCGATGGTCGTTTGCGCTGGGCTTGCGGCGGTGGGCGGGATCCTGGCCTGGCTGACGATCAGCGATGAGGTGCTGGAGGCGGAGCCCGTGCCTGAAGGCGATACCCCCGACCGAATCGCGACCGACTACACATGTGGGGTGTCCGGGACCCCCCTGCGACCCGGACGCGAAGCCGCATGCGCACCTGCTGTCGTCGAGGAAACCGCGGTGCCCGCGGGATAGATCGTGGCCTTCGAGGGTTGCTACGAGCGACCCTGCCCGCGGTGGTAGCTTCCAGCCCGACCCCTAGGAGAGGAGCTGGAAGTGATCTGCGCGCTCACCGTTCGCAAGCTGAAGCCTGGGACGTTCGACGAGTTTCGGGAGGCGTTCATGGCAGACGAAAGCACTGAGGGGATGCCGTCCGGTTCACAGTTCTTCATGATCCGCAACTCGGGTGACCCTGACGAGGTGATCTGCTTCGGCCTCTTCGACGGCACGCTAGACGAGCTGCGCGCTTCGAGCGCCTACTCGGGATACGACGAGCAGCTCGCGGCCATCGCGCCGTTTGTGGAGTCGGTCAGCGCCGACGGCATGTACGACGTGGTGGAGCACCAGACCGCCTGAATTGCTGCGCCCGGCCCGGACTCAGGGAGTCGCTGGGTGGTTCGTGTAGGGGGAGTAGTTCCGGCACGGTTCTCCCCTGAGGCCGGGGCAGGGCGGGAGTCCGGTCGGAACGTTCACGTTCGGCACGACGGGGAGGATGAGGCTCGAGGGCCTGGAGTTGGAGCGGGCGATCGCAACATTCGCGGTCCCGTTCGGCTGTGTCTCGCCGAACGACCAGATGGGCTGGTCGCCGTTCGGGGCGGTGATCGTCACGCGGATGCGCGAGCCCGCGCGGTAGGTGTGCCCCTCGTAGTAGAGCGGGATCGTAACCTCGGCGAAGCTATTGGCCGGCATCGGCGATACGTCGGACTCCCGCAGGCTGAGGACCGGCTCGAGCAGGGTGCTCTTTTGAGCGTCGAGCTTGCGCTCGTTGGCTCGCAGCCAGCCGCCTTGCACGAAGGTCTCCTTGCCGTCGGGCCTGACCTCGCTGATCGTGGCCTGGAGGTCGACGTTGGGCGTCGAGGAACGGACCCACGCATGCACGGCCCCGGCGCCGATCACTGTTGTGTTGCCGCCCAGCGGGGGGGTTACGTACGACGCGGCGCTGCCGGCGGGTGGCGGGCGCCAGTCGTACGGCGGTGTCGCCGTCCACAGGCCGTCGGTGCCGGCGGCCGTGTCGCCGGTGAAGTCGGTCAGCGGTCGGGCGTGGGCGTCCCAGGTGAACGAATCGGCTCCAGCGGCCGCCGGCGGCTGATCGCGAAGCATGCCGTTGGGTGCCATGTACAAGAAGCGTGCCGCAGTGCCGGGGATCGGGAAGCTCGCAAACGACTGCTCGTAGCCGGGAACCGGCTGCCCGGGTTGGGAGCCGCCCGCGCCGTTGTCGAATAGGAGGCGGATGGGCTTGAGCTGTTCGAATGCCGCCCTCGCCCCGGCGTAGGTCGGCTGGTTCTGGATCGGATCGGGCGGCATCGTCACCCCCGATATCCCCATTGCCTCCTGATAGATGACCGGCGCCCCGGCGCGGTACGCCGCCGCGTTCTTGATCGGGGCCTGCCGGGCGACGTAGAGCTGGAGGAAGTCGTACCAGCGGTTGAACGTCTCAGGATCGAGCGAGTCGACGTGGGTCCCGTTCGTGAACGTGAACCACTTGCGCGTGGTGCCCGTGAAGTGCTTCGCGAGGGTCGGACAGTGACCCCCCGTCTGCTCATCCGTGAACTGGCAGGCCAGATAGGTGGGCACGTGGATCTTGTCGACGAATGTGCTCGGAGCCAGCGGGTCGGCAATCTTCGCCACGTAGTGGTCGTTGGCCCGGACCTTGGCCAGGAGGTTTGCCGCCTCCCCATGGAGGGCCTGGTTGTCCTTGCAGATCTGGTCGCCGTTCTGGGTCCGCTGGTAAGCCCACGCCTGCCCCGAATCCGGTCCAGCCGGCTGGGCATCATGGACTCGCTCCTTCGCCCAGTTCAGCGCGAACCCCGTGTTCAGGATGCCGCCGGGGTAGAGGGTCGTCTGCGTGGCGTCGATCACCGACAGCGGCGAGATCGCAGCCAGGCTCGGGGGATGGGTCTGCGCGGTGAAGAGCTGGCTGATCCCGCCGTAGGAGATGCCCATCATGCCGACCTTTTGATGCAGGACCCACGGCTGGCGGGCGACCGTCTCGATCACGTCGTACCCGTCGAGATTCTGAAGCGGCTCGAAGAAGTCGAACGCGCCGCCCGAGCAGCCGGTGCCGCGCATGTTGACGTCGACCACCGAGAACCCCATCAGGTTGGCGAGGATCGAGATCCCGCTCTGCGGGCCGGCCGGGTCCGCGTACCCGTAGCCGGAGTACTCGATCAACGTCGGCGTAGGACCGGAAGGGGCCGGCGGAGGATCTGCCCCCGGCACGGCCTTGGTCACATCCTCCGGGGGGTGCACGTAAAAGGCCAGCTTGGTGCCGTCGCGGGTCTTCAGATAGCCGTAGCCCTTCGTGGGGAGCTGCTGGTCGTAGATGGCCGTGCTGGGCGGCGTCGGCCGCGTCGAGAGCACCGTCAGCGGGCCCGACTTCGCGCCGGTGGCGGAGAGACGAACCCGGTAGCCGGTGCCCGGCGGGACGCTGCGAAACAGAAGGCCGCCCTGCGCATTGGCTTGCCTCGTGCGGATCGCGTTGCCGGCCGGATTGAGGAGCGACACGTCCGCGCCCGGAGCCAGGTGGGTCACGTATACCTGCTCGACGCTTCCGCGGGCGGTGAACGCCGCTTGGGCTGCACCCGCAGCGCTCAGGAATGCGATCGCGAGACAGGCGACACCAACGACGAGACGGGACCCCCAAGGCATGTCAGCACTGCATCATGCCTTACCTGAGCCCATCGCGGAAGTCCGAACCGCACCTCCGAGGGGTGGGACTTCGCGAAACAGCGGCGAGATATGTCTGTTACGGTCGCCTCCCGTGCGTCGTGTGTGGACTGTGGTGCTCCCGCTTTGCTTTTTGAGCATCTTCTGTGCCGCGGCCAAGGCCGCTCCGCCGACTGCGCCGCTTGGGCACGTCGGGCGTTGGATCACCGACTCCCAGCAACGGGTCGCGATCCTGCACGGACTGAACATGGTCTACAAGCGGCCTCCCTACTACCCCGCCAAGGTGGGCTTCGGCGCTGACGATGCCACCTTCCTTGCCGGCCACGGCTTCAACGCGATCCGGCTGGGTGTGATCTACAAGGGGCTCGAGCCGGGGCCGCCTGTGGGGGGCGAGCCCTCGTACAACGACGCCTACCTGGCCCAGATCGCGAACACGCAGCAGACGCTCGCGAGCCGGGGTGTCTACAGCCAGATCGACTTCCATCAGGACCTCTTCCACGAGAAGTTCCAGGGCGAGGGCTGGCCCGACTGGCAGGTGCAGGACGACGGCCTGGCGAACCCGCAGAACGGCTTTCCCAACAACTACCTGACCAACCCGGCGCTCAACCGCGCCTTCGACCACTTTTGGGCCAACGATCAGGTGGGCGGGGTGAGGCTCCAGGACGAGTACGCCACCGCCTGGAAGCACGTCGCGCGGATCTTCCGGGGCTCGAATCGAGTGCTCGGCTACGACGTGATGAATGAGCCCTGGCCCGGAAACGGGTGGCAGACCTGCGCGCAGCCGACCGGCTGCCCGCAGTTCGACGAGGGACCCCTGGCAACGATGACCCGCAAGACCACCGCGGCGATCCGCAACGTGGACAGCCGGCACATCGTCTGGCACGAGCCGAACGTGATCTTCAATTTCGGGTCCCAGAGTCACCTGCCGGAGATCGGGTCGAACTCGGGGTTCAGCTTTCACGACTATTGCCTCAACCCCGGCGCTCCGGACTGCCCGGCTACCGAGGCGATGGTGTTCCAGAACGCTGACGACGTTGCGGCGCAGACGAACCGGGCGCTCCTGCTCAGCGAGTTCGGGGCCACCGATGATCTGGCCGAGATCAATCGGATCGCGAACCTCGCCGACCAACACATGGTCTCGTGGCTCGAGTGGCACTACTGCGGCTGCAGCGACCCGACCACTACGGGACCGGGCGACACGCAGGCTCTGGTCAAGGATCCGAGCAAGCCGCCTCGCGGCACGAATCTCAAACACAACAAGCTGAAGGCCCTCGACCGGGCCTATCCCCAGGCCGTTGCGGGGACGCCGGAGCAATTCCAGTTCAATCCGGGCAGCGGCGTCTTCAACCTCCGCTACTCGACCATGGCCCCGGTCGGCCACCGGCTGGCGCCCTCCGTCAGAACCGTCGTGTTCCTACCGCACATTCACTACCCAAGCGGCTACCGCGTTCGGGTGACGGGTGCGCGCGTCGTCTCGGCGGCAGGCGCCCAGCGGCTGGTGCTCGAGCGTTTCGAGGGCGCCACCGAGGTTCGCCTGGAAGTCTCGCCGACGACTTAAGCGAGTGGGAAACGGCTCCGATCGATCGGCGGCGTCCCAGGCCGCCTCGTTCACTGGTCGGACGGCCTGGGCGAGGAATCTCGCCACCCCGGTTCGAGATTTCCTGAGCGCCGAGACCGGCGGCGCAGTGGTGCTCCTGTGCGCGGTGGCCGCGGCTCTGGTGTGGGCCAACTCGCCGTGGTCGGAGACGTATGAGTCGTTCTGGACGACGAAGCTCTCGATCAATCTCGGAAGCGAGGGCATCTCCCTTGACCTCCGGCACTGGGTGAACCAGGGCCTGATGACGTTCTTCTTCTTGGTCATCGGCCTCGAGGCCAAGCGCGAGCTCGACACGGGAGAGCTGCGCGAGCGCCGCCGCCTGGCGATCCCGGTGGCCGCTGCGGTCGGCGGGATAACCGTGCCGATCGCGATCTATCTCGCCTTCAACGCTGGGGGTGACGGGGCGCACGGCTGGGGAGCCGCGATGTCTACTGACACCGCCCTGGCCCTCGGATTGCTGGCACTGGTGGCCCCGGGTGGCACGCGCCTGCGGGTTCGCCTGCTCACGCTCGCCGTGGTCGACGACCTCGTGGCGCTGGCAGTGATCGCCACGGTGTACACGGAGGACGTCTCGTGGCTCCCGATTGCGCTGGCTCTCGGTTTCTTCGCGATCTTGCTCGCGCTTCGGTATGCGCCGAGCGCGTGGCGCAGGCAGCTCGCGGTGGTCGTTGGGGTCGGCCTGTGGATTGCCCTGTTCGAGTCGGGGATCGATCCGGTGGTGGCGGGACTCGCGGTCGGTCTCGTCACGACCGCGTATCCGCCGGCCCGCGGCGACCTCGAGCGGGTGACCGAGGTGACGCGATCATTCCGTGAACAGCCAACGCCGGAGCTCGCCCGCACGGCGCAGCGGAGTCTCGCATCCGCGATCTCAGCGAACGAGCAGCTTCAATACAGGCTTCATCCGTGGACGAGCTTCGTGATCGTCCCGGTGTTCGCGCTCGCAAACGCGGGCATCCACATCGACGCCCAGCTGCTTGGGGACGCATCCACCTCGCCAATAACCCTCGGAATCCTGTTCGGCTACGTCCTCGGCAAGCCCCTCGGCATCCTGGGCGTGTCGTGGCTGGTGTCCCGGCCCTGGGTCGCCGGCCTGCGGCGGGCCCTGAGCTGGCCGGTGATCGCTGGAGGCGGGGCCGTCGCGGGTGTCGGGTTCACGGTCTCGGTGCTGATCTCGACCATCGCCTTCGACGGCGATCAGCTCGAACAAGCGAAGCTGGGCGTCCTCGCGGCAGCCATTCTCGCGTCGCTCCTCGCCTGGGCCGTGTTCCGGGTGATCCGGCACTTGCCAACGGAGATGAGAGCCCGCCAGATAGCGGCGACGGCAGAGGAGCTCCTCGACCTCTCGGACGAGGTGGATCCCGACCGTGACCACATCCGCGGCTCGGAGCGGGCCCCCGTGACCCTGGTCGAGTACGGCGACTACCAATGCCCCTACTGCGGACAGGCCGAGGTCGTCATCCGCGAGCTGCTGGTCTCCTTCGGCGACGACCTTCGCTATGTCTGGCGCCACCTTCCACTCAACGACGTCCACCCGGATGCCCAGATGGCGGCGGAGGCCGCGGAAACGGCGGCCGCCCAGGGCGCCTTCTGGGAGATGAACGACAAGCTGATCGAGCATCAGGACGAGCTGACGCAGCCGCACCTCGCGCACTATGCGGAGGAGCTGGGTCTCGATGTCGAGCGTTTTTGGGACGAGCTGCGCCGGCGTGAACACGCCGAGCGAGTTGCCGAGGACGTTGCGAGCGCGGACGCCAGCGGGGTCGCCGGTACGCCGAGCTTCTTCATCAATGGCAGGCGACACCGAGGCGCCTACGACACCGAGACGCTCACCGCGGCCGTCAGGGCAGCCAGGAACCGTGCGCGGCTGAGGGAGATAGCACCCGCCCCAGAGCCTCAGCGCGTGGGATAGGTACTCCCCTCAGGCGGACTGGTCGGCGATCGCGGGAGCGCACGAGGCGAGCTCGTAGCGGCCGGGCATGTCTCGGCGGAGAGCAACGAACGCGATGCCGCCCGCGATCAGCGGTAGCCAGAACAGGATGACGCGGTAGGCCAGGACGGCGGCGGCGGTGCCGGCGGCCGGGGCCCCATAGACGATCAGGGTGCCGATCAATCCGCCGTCGATCCCGCCGATCCCGCCCGGGATCGGCAGGAGCCCGCCGAGCTGACCGATCAGGTAGCCCATCAGAATCACCGTTAGCGGAAGCGAGACGCCGAAGGCGCGGAAGGTGGCCCACAAGACCGCGTTGTCGAAGAGCCAGTAGCCGACTGCCCCTGCCAAGACGCGACGGTTCCCCGTACGCAGGATCTGAAGCGCCTCAGCGACGCCGTCGATCGCCGCCCTCCGGCTGGCGTTGACCACGCGACGAAACCGGGAGGCGTCGGGCCCCGGCTCGCGGCCGGGCCCGAGCCTGGGAATCGCGGCCGCCGCGCCAATCGTCAGCGCCGCAATTGCGGCGGGGAACGCGGTCAGCCAAAGGGACAGGTCGGGGCCGAGGAGTCCGACCGCCAGCGCCGCCCCGAGCACGGCGACGGCGACGAAGTTCACCCCGCTCTTGATCATGAAGAAGGCGACCGAGCGGCGAGCGATCCGTTCTCCGTCCATGCCGCCGCGGTGAAGCACCCATGCCCCAAGTGCCAGCCCCCCGGCACCGCTGGCCGGAACCAACGAGCCCATCGCAAGCTCCGATCCGCCGATCTGCCAGCTTCGCTTCCAACTCAGCCCGGTGCAGAAGATCGGCCCGAACATCAGCACGTAGGAGGCGAAGGAGAGGCCCTCTAGGAGCGTCGCGAGGACCAGCCAGCCGGGGCTCGCGCCAGCCAGCTTGTCCCGGACCTCGCCGAGCCCCGGCGCGAGCACCAGGATCGCCACCAGCACCGCGAGCGCAGCGGTGGCCTGAAGGGCGCGGCGACGAATGGCCCGCGGCTGAAATTCGCCCGGCAGCTCCTCGATCGGGGGCGCGGCGACGCTCATGTCGCTGGCGGTCTAGGTGGTTGTTTGACGGTGCGGCAGCTTCCAGTCGGGCCGCACGAAATGGCACGTATAGCCGTTTGGGTAGTCCTGTAGATAGTCCTGGTGCTCCGGCTCGGCCTCCCAGAACGGGCCGGCCTCGCTCAGCTCGGTGACCACCCTGCCCGGCCATAGCCCGGAAGCGTCGACGTCGGCGATCGTCTCCTCGGCGATTTGGCGCTGATCGTCGCTCGTGTAGAAGATCTCCGAGCGGTAGCTCGTCCCGATGTCGTTGCCCTGCCGGTTCATCGTGGTCGGGTCATGGATCTGGAAGAAGAACTCGAGGATGTCCCGATAGGAGATCCGATCGGGGTCGAAGACGATCTCCACGGCCTCGGCGTGGCCGTCGTGGTTCCCGTAGGTGGCGTTGGGAACCTCGCCGCCCGCGTAGCCGACCCGCGTCGAGATCACGCCGTCACGCTTGCGCAACAGCTCCTGAACTCCCCAGAAGCACCCTCCGGCCAGGATGGCCGTCTCGGTGTGGTCCGTCATCGCGTCGCTCCTTCGTTCGGGATACGAACTGAGCTTAGCCGGGCGGTATATTCGACTCAGGCTCCGGACACGGCTATCGAGGAGGCGCGGCATGGGTGGAGTTGGACGTAGGGCTTGGTTGTCTTTGTGCGCGGCGATTGTCGCCTGCCTCGCTCTCGCTCCTTCCGCTCACGCCGCGTTCGGGTTCACGGGCCTTGCCGCGGCTCCCACCAACCCCGCCGCCGGCGCGAACAGCGACGTCGCGATCCACATCGGATTCAAATCCCCAAGCGACGATGTCAAGGACCTGACGGTCGCCCTGCCGCCCGGCCTAGTTGGCAATCCGAGGGCGACGCCGCTCTGCACGCTCGCCCAACTCCAGGGCGACTCCTGCCCGAGCGCCAGCCAGGTGGGCACGGTGACCACGAGCGCCAACGCGCACCTGCTCGACCCCTTGCCCCTGACCCTGCCGCTGACCGTGAACGGCTCGCTCTACAACGTGGAGCCGGCCGCAGGTCAGCCGGCCCGTTTCGGGATCGTGCTGAGGCCGACCGGCTCTGACCCGCTGCCGCTGCTCGAGAAGATCATTCAGGTGTCCGACGTGAAACTACGCAAGGGGGACTTCGGCCTCAATACCGTGCTGACCGACATCCCCAACGTCGCTCATGCCGCCGGCCAGGCCCTGACTGTCCCGATCGACATCACGGCGATCGACATCCAGCTGAGCGGGACCGTGGGCGGCAACGGGTTCATGCGGAACCCCACTTCATGCGGCATGAAGACCACGAGGTTCATCGCCGACTCCCACACCAATCCCAACAAGCTGGTCGTCGGCAACGCCTCGTTCACGTCCACCAACTGCGCCTCACTGCCGTTCTCACCCACGTTCCGCGCCTGGGTCGGCTCGGCCGGCCGGACGAGCGCCGGTACGAAGCCGCCGCTGACGACCCAGATCACCCAGGACGCGGGCGAGGCCGGCTTGAACAGCGCCCGAGTCCTGCTCCCGTTCAGCCTCACCCCTAACTTCGACGTGCTGTCGGGCGCCCTCTGCTCGGAGGCCCAGTTCCGGTCGAACGCCGCCGCCTGCCCAGCTAACTCGATCGTCGGCTCGGCGCAGGCCACCTCACCGTTCCTGAGCGCGGCCGAAGCCGGTTCTGTGGTGGTCGTCCCGCCAAGCCGGGGAGACCAACTGCCGCGCCTCGGCGTCGATCTCCATGGCCCGCTCACTCTCCAGCTCATGGGACAGTTCGTGGCCCCGGCGGCGGGTATCGGCCAGACCTTCGACGGCCTCCCCGACATCCCGATCTCGAAGTTCGTCCTGCGCTTCAAGGCCGGGGGGCTGGTCGTGGCCGCCCAGGATCTCTGCAAGCCTCCGAAACTGCCTTTCAAGCTCAACTTCGGTGGCTGGAATGGCGCCGCAGTGAACGCCAGCGTCGTCCCCACGGTGCAGGGCTGCGGCAACGGCGGCTGAGCCATCTGATCCGTTGAAGGTGACGATGATGCTGGCGGATGCTGCTCAGGCAGCGGAGGGAAAGCTCTACATACTCGGGGGCGGCTGGTCCCTGACGGGGCCAACGCCGACTCCCTCGGCAATCGCCTTGTACATCCAAGTGCCGTGGGACCGGACGAACGTGGAGCACACGTTCCGGCTCGATCTGGTTGACAGTGATGGGAATGCTGTGGAGCTGGAGACCGATGAGGGCGATGAGGAGCCGGTCACATTCGAGGGTGCCTTCGAGGTTGGCCGGCCACCAGGGGTGAAGGCCGGAACCGCGATTGACGTCCCGCTCGCGATCAACATCGGTCCGCTGCTGTTGCCGCCGGGCGGCAGATACGAGTGGCGGTTGTCGATCAACGAGGAAAGCCACCAGGATTGGCGGCTGCCGTTCTCAACCCGCTCCGCGCCCCAAGCGGGCTAACCGGGCACCGCGGCACGTGCGGCCTGGTCCACGACGTCGGGAAGCCAGGCTCGAACGGCGGCGGCAACAGCCTCGGGATGCGTCCTCAGGCTGTGGTCCCCCGGCACTCGCGCAACGGTGCGGAGCGTCGCGGGCGGCGGCGTGCCGAATCGGTCTCGCTCGCCCTGCACCACCAGGGTCGGGACCGTGAGCTGGTCGAGCTCATGGAGGCGACTTGGCGATGGATCGCCCGAGCGGCGCGCCGGCGGCTGGAGCGGGAATGCGAGACAGAGCACCGCGGTTGCGCCGGTGGCATCCGCGGTTCGGCACGCTACCCGGGCGCCCAGGGATCGTCCGCCGGCGATCAGCGCGAGGCCGCGCAGCTCGCCGGCTAGCAATTCGTCGAGAACCGCGGTCCAGGCGGCGTCGAGCCGGCTCGCCGCGGGGGGCGAGCGCCGTCCCGCGACGCGGTAGGGCTGTTCGACCAGCGCGACGCTGACGTCTTCCGAGACCGCCACGTCTTTCGCCGCCAACAGGTCCGGCGACGTCACCCCGCCGCCCGCTCCATGGCCGAGGACCAACGCCGCCTTCGCTTGACCGGCAGGATGCAGGTGAGCGTTCGCCGGGCCGTGCGGCGTGTCGATCTCGAGCACGGTCATCGGCTCATACCTTCTCACGGCCCGGGGTCCTCGGCCCAGAAGCGGGGGAGCCACCGCGGCGATGATTTTCGCCGAGCCGGCCGGTCCTATTGACAGGTGACTAAATGGTCACGTATCATCCCCGACATGGACGCGGTGTTCAGGGCCCTGGCCGATCCGACGCGCCGGAGCCTGCTCGACGAGCTGTACAGGCAAGACGGGCAGACGCTCAGCGCGCTCGAACGGCGGTTGCCGATGACGCGGTTCGGCGTCATGAAGCATCTGAAGGTGCTCGAGGAGGCCGGTCTCGTGACCACCAAACGGCGTGGTCGCGAGAAGCTGCACTTCCTGAACCCGGTCCCGATCCGCCTCGTCCACGACCGGTGGGTGAGCAAATACGCCGAGCCCTGGGTGGCAACGCTCAGCGGGCTCAAGACGACCCTCGAGGAGGAAGCATGACCGAAGGAAAGAGACCGTGGACCGCGGCACCTGAGGACAAGGTGTTCGAGATCTACATCAAGACCACCCCGGAACGCCTCTGGGAGGCGATCACCGACCCGGAGATGAGGGCGAAGTACAGCTTCGGGGTCGAGACCCGCTCGGACTGGACGCCCGGTTCGAGCTACAAGTCCTCGGTCCCCGGAGCTGGTGTCGAGATTGGGGAGGGCGAGAACCTGGAGGTGGACCCGCCCCACCGGCTGGTCCAGAGCTTCAATGCCCTCTGGAGCGAGGACGTGAAGCGTGAGGGGACCTCGCGCATCACCTGGGAGATCGAGCAGGTCGAGGATTCGTGCCGGCTCACGGTCACCCACGACCAGCTGCGCCAGGATGCTCACGGCGAGCTCTACGGCGGCTGGCCGATGATCCTCTCCGGCCTGAAGACGCTGCTGGAGACCGGCGATCTGCTGACGACTCCTGGCTCGCTTCGCTATTCGCAAGCGTCGGAATCCGCCGCTTGAGGCACCCGACAGGACGTTGTGGGAGCCGCCGAAGTCCGGCGGGTCCCCAGCGCCTGTCGTTCGGCCGAGGTCGCAATACCTGCTCTTCGGGGACAGAACCGCGCCTCGGAGTTAGACTCGCGCCGATCACGAGAGGAGGAGGAGGCGAGCGATGACGGGGACAACCTCTGCTGCGGCCGCCGGAGAGGTGACGATCCGGGAAGCAGCGCCCGGGGACGCCGAGGCCTGTGCGCGGATCTGCTTCGAGGCCTTCGGCGGCATCCACGATCACCACCGCTTTCCGAGGGATTTCCCGGTGCTCGAGGCGGCCACGGGTTTGATGAGCGTGTGGATTCCCCATCCCTCCATCTGGGGGGTCGTCGCCGAGCGGGACGGGCAGATCGTCGGCTCCAACTTCCTCGACGAGCGCGATCCGATCCGGGGGGTTGGGCCGATCACGGTCGATCCCCAAGGGCAGAATGCCGGCGTCGGGCGCAGGCTGATGGAAATCGTGCTCGAGCGGGGGGAGGAGGCGCCGGGCATTCGCCTGCTTCAAGACGGGTTCCACATGCGGTCGCTCTCGCTGTACGAGTCGCTCGGGTTCGATGTCAAGGAGCCGGTCGCCGCGGCCAGCGGCAAGCCTTCCAGTCGACCGGCCGATGGTGTCCAGGTGCGTGCGCTCGAGGAGGACGACCTCGATCAGTGCGCGGCGCTCTGCAAGAAGGTCCATGGCTTCGAGCGCACGAACGAGCTTCGCGACGCGATCCAGGCGTTCAAGCCGTTCGTCGCGGTGCGGGACGGGCGCATCACGGCCTATGCGTCGAGCGTTGTCTTCTGGCCGATGAACCATGGCGTTGCCGAGAGCGAGGAGGACATGCAGGAGCTCTTACTCGGGGCGGCGGATGCGGTCGAGGAGCCGATCGCATTCCTGGTCCCTTTGCGTTCTGACTTGTTCCGCTGGTCCCTGGAAGCAGGGCTTCGCCTGGTGAAGCCCATGAACCTGATGGCCTTTGGCGAGTACCAGGAGCCGCGCGGTTCGTGGTTCCCGAGCGTGCTCTATTGAACTGGCAAGACACCGAACGGAAGGGATAGCGATGCATTCTCGAATCACCGAGGTGGCGGGCGGCCCGGGCGATGGCGGCTCGAGCTTCATCCAGGAGAAGGTCCTGCCGGGGTTTGAGTCCGAGGCCGGCTTCGACGGTTTGGTCCTCCTGGTCGGCGAGGGGGGCCGCGGCATCAGCGTCGCTCTGTTCAGCGATCAGGATGCCCTCGGGGCGACCGACGAGCAGGCGGCGGGGTTCCGCAGCGAGGCGTCTGATCGCGGCTACGAGGTCAGTCTTTTTGGAACCTTCGAGGTCGTTGGGTCCGACATCCGCGGCGGCGATCCGGCGGCGGCGCGCTTCCTGCGTCTCACCGGCGGCGACATCGGCCCCGTCTTCCGGGACACCGTCATACCCACCTTTGGAGCCGTGGACGGCTACCTGGGCGCGATCGCCGGCACGAGCAACGGATCCGGGTTCGGGATGTCCCTGTGGCGCGACGAGGCTTCGCGGGATGGTGCGACGGACGCGATCAGCCAGATTCGCGAGGCGATGGGCGCGGCGGGCGTAACCATCGACTCGGCCGAGGAGCTCTCAGTCGGGATCGCGCGGCTACCCGCGTAGCCACAAGCCAGCTCTCACCAGCAGCACGGCGGCGCCACCGGCGGGATTTGGCTCGCTATCTCGGAGGCTGACACCTCCGGCTGCCGCCTAGAACTCGGTGCGAAGCGTCTTGCTGCTGTCGCCCTTGCACTTGTCGGGGATCTTCGGGGCGCGCGCGTAGTGCTTGCCCCTTGAGCCGGTGTTGCCGGTCGACCAGTCCCCGTCCTCGTCTGCAAGGTCGGAGGCGATCTTGATGTCGTCGCCGCCCCCTCGCTCGCCCTTCTGCTTGTACAGCTTCACCTTGCGCTCGTTCACGCACCGCTGCCGCGGGCTCTTCACCTTGCCGAAGTAGTCCCTTCCCTCGACGTGGATGGTCACCCTGGTGTCCGCCCCACCGCCGGCGCTCGCGAGACTCGTCAAGGCAACCACCGCGCACGCGGCGATCGCAAGAACGGCGAAAAACAGCTTCATCTCGAAATCCCTCCCTGTCGCATCGCTGGGTTCGGGGCAAGCTACCACCACTGCCTTGCGGCCGCAGGCCCTGAGGTGCTCATGAGTCGGATCCGACGGGCTGACGCTCGGCCTCGATCTCGGCCCGGAGGGCCTTCAAGGCAGCGACGTAGATCTCCGAGAAGGTCGGGAAGGGCTGGATCGTGTCGCGCAGCACCTGGAGCGGCACCCGGGCCCGGATCGCAAGGGTCGCCTGTTGCAGCCACTCGCCCGCCTCCGGGCCCAGCGCGTACGCGCCGGTCAGCCGCTCGCCGTCGCCGAGCAGGGTCAAAAACCCGTTGGACTCGGCATAGGCCCGCGTGTAGGTCTCGGTCTTGGCAATCCCGGACACGGCTGCGCTCGCGCTGAAGCGCGCTTCCGACCCTCCTGCCGCGGCCGCCTGCGGGTCCGTGAAGACGACGCGTGGCACGGCGTCGTAGTCGGCCTCGCGCTCCTCGCCCAGGATGTTCGCCGCGACTACCTCTCCCTGGTACTTGCCTACGTGGGTGAGCGGCCAGATCCCGGCGACGTCGCCAATCGCCCAGAGGCGCTCACCGGCGCGCATCTGGGCGTCGACCGGAATCCCGTGGCCTTCGGTCTCGATCCCGACGGTCTCCAGGCCGAGCCCTTCGACGCGCGGGCGCCGCCCGGTTGCAACGAGCAGGCGCTCGCCGCGTAGCTCGCGGCCGTCCTCGAGCTCGAGGACGTAGTCATCACCCTCGCGTCGCGCAGCCGACGCATGAACGCCGAGAGCGAGCTCGATTCCCTCGCCGGCCAGGACCTCGCCGAGCGCCTCGCCCAGCTTTGCTGCCTCGCGGGGAAGCAGATGCTCAGCGCCCTCGACCAGGGCGACCTCGCCGCCAAGGCGCCGGACCGCCTGCGCCATCTCGACGCCGACCGGCCCTCCGCCCATCACGAGCAGGCGGCGCGGCACGGCCTTCATCCCGGTCACCTCGCGGTTGGTCCAGATGCCCTCGAGCTCGCGAAGGCCCGGAACCGGGGGCACAATCGGATCAGCGCCGTTCGCGAGCACGATGTTGTCGGCGGTGTAACGCTCGCCGTCGACCTCGACCGCCCCCGTTCCGGCGAGCCGGCCGCTGCCGCGCAGCAGGTCGATGCCGTTGTCGGCCAGCCAGCGCTCCTGGCCGACGTCGGAGTAGTCGGAGACCATGAAGTCACGCCAGGCAAGGGCCCCCTCAACGTCGACGTCGGCGCTCGCCGCGGCCTCCCGCGCCGCATGAACCGCCTCCCCTGGGCGCAGCAGTGTCTTGGAGGGAATGCAGGCCCAGTAGGAGCACTCGCCCCCGACCAGCTCGCGCTCCACGAGCGCTACCCGCAGGCCCCCCTCGGCAAGCTCGCCGGCGCAGTGCTCGCCCGGAGAGCCACCACCAAGGACGATCACGTCATAGTCGGTGCTCATGTCGGCAGCTCCTCTCCGGCCTGCGCCACTTCGCGTCCACTGATTCCTTCACAAAACTAGTTGACTTGCCCGTTCGTCGGTGAGAGGCTGGCCTTGCGGCGGACGGGGATTCGTCGACCAGCCCGAAGGGAACGGAGGTCCGATGGCAAGCGCCGACGTAAGCAGTGAATCGACGAGCGACACCCAGACCGCTCTGGGCGTGGACATGAACCTCGAGGTCGTGACGTTGCCCGTCGCTGACGTCGATCGGGCCAAGAGCTTCTACGAGAGCCTCGGATGGCGGCTGGACATCGACCTGGTCATCAGCGACGACATCCGGACGGTGCAGCTGACGCCGCCTCACTCCGGATGTTCGATCCAGGTCGGCAAGGGTCGCACCACAGCCGAGCCGGGTTCCGCTCAGGGGATGATCCTTGTCGTGGACCACATCGACGCAGCCCGGGATGACCTGATCAGCCGCGGCGTCGAGGTCGGCGAGGTCCAAGAGGCGCGGCCCCCGGGCTTCGATTCGCCGGGACGCTCGTACTTCGCGCGAGCTTCGTTCAGTGACCCAGACGGCAACACCTGGGAGCTCCAAGAGATCACGGAGCGGCTCCCGGGACGGGAATGGGAGGACTGAGATGGGCGACGTCGGTTCCCTGGCGGACCTGTTGCACGAGACATCCGGACGCCATGGCGCGTTCGAGGCGGCGGCGCCGCCGCACGACTGGTGGGACTGGTACGCGGCGTACATGGACGCTCGCCAGAGCGGCAGCACCCCGGACGAGGCCTCCGCGGCCGCCGACCGCTACATGGCTGACGTCAAAGGCGTCGTCGTGCCGTCAGCTTCATAGACGATCGCCGCCAGGTCGTCGGCGATCTCAAACCGTAGGCGGCCCCGGAGGCCGCGTGCCGGCGGCGGGCTGTCCAACTCGTAGAGCGGGATATCTTGACGGCGCGTGATGCAGGCTCAGGTCAACAAGCCTCGGCTGCTCCTGATCCCGGGTTACAGCCAGCTGGAGTGGGTGATACGGCCAGAGCTAGAGAAGTGGGCCGAAGTGGCCGCATTCGATGCCCCCGGCGTGGGTGACGAGGCTCCCCCCGACACACACGACACCTCTGCCGTAGCTGAGCGCGCCGCCCAGGAGGTGGACCGCCTTGGATGGGGGAGCTGCGTGGTTGCGGCCGACGAGTACGCGATCGCCGCGGCGGTTAAGTTCACTTCTCGCCATCGGCATGCGGTTCAGGGGCTGGCGCTTGGGCACGCCTGTTTGAGCTTCAGCCCCGATGCAGACCCGCCCCCGGTCAACGCTGAGGTACGGTCGGCCTTCAGCCAGGTAGCCGAGCTCGACGACCGCACGTTCATGCGGCACCTGACGCAGCTCACCCAAGGCTTTTACGGAGAGGAGCTCGCAGACCGAATGCTCGAGCGAATCCCTACCGGCGTCGCGCAGGCCTACGTGCGAGACAACATGGCCGACTCGGGCGACTGGCTCGAAGGCTCCCTCCGGGATCTGGAGAAGCCCTTGCTCCTCGCCGAGCACGACCCATGCCTGCTCTTCACGAAGGAGGGATACGAGGCCGCCGCGTCGGCCTTCCCCGATTCGATGCGGGTGTCCTGTCGAGAGAAGCCGACGGTGAGCCCCGCCTTCGCCGACGCTCTGCGCGAATTCTGCCGGGCAGTGGTCGTCTAGCCCGCAGGAGAACCTCCGAGCGGCCCGAAAGCGTCTGGGACGACGCGAAAGGGAGATCGGATGTCAACGCGCGACACCACCAGGGAAACGAGCGGCTGGGTGACCTTCGCCGGGGCGATGATGGTGATCGTCGGGTGGCTCAACTTCTTCTACGGCTTGGCGGCAATCCTCAACGACACGGTCGTCAGAGTGGGGGGTCACGGGGCGATCATCGCCGACGTCACCACCTGGGGATGGGTGACGCTGATCCTGGGCGTGATCCTGATGAACACCGGGGTGGGGCTGCTCAGAGGTGCCGAGTGGGCTCGCTGGGTCGGGATATTCCTCGTCGGCCTGAACGCGATCGAACAGGTCTGGATCTTCCCCGCGGCTCCCTTGTGGGCGTTTCTCGTGATCCTGCTCGACGTGATCATCCTCTACCACCTGACGGTGCGATGGCTGGAACCCCAGTCGGCTAGTTCCTGAAGCTGGTCCTACGCGATGTCGTCTTCGACGGGCACACCACGGCTCGGGATCCTCCTGGCGATGGCGATGTTCGTCTTCGTCATCGACACCTCGTTGATGAATGTCTCGATCTCAGCGGTCGTCAGGGACCTCGACACGACCGTCAGTGGGGTCCAATCGGCAATCGCGCTCGAGGCCCTGGTGTCAGCCGCCTTCATCCTGATCGGCAGCAAGCTCGGCGACCTCTTCGGGCGCAAGCGAGCCTACGTCAGTGGCCTGATCCTCTATGCATTGGGCGCGCTGGCGATGGTGTTCGCCCAGGGCTTGGCCGCGATCATCGTCTTTTGGGCGGTGATCGGTGGCCTTGGCGCGTCCCTCTACCTCCCCGCGATGCAATCACTCATCCACGGCAACTTCGAGGGGAGGATGCAGGCGAAGGTCTATGCCCTGCTCGGGGCATCGGCTGCCATCGCCGCAGCCGTCGGTCCCCTGATCGGAGGATTCCTGACCACGCTGTTGTCGTGGCGTGTGGGTTTCATGCTCGAGGCGGTAATCATCGCCGGCGTGTTGTTGGGCAGCGGGCTGATCCGTGAGGTGCCCTACACCGGGGATCGCAGTGTCGACGTCGTAGGCTCGGCACTCTCGGTCCTGGGGATGTCGCTCCTCGTCCTCGGCGTCCTGGCGTGGCAGGAAGGCGGCGAGTCGGTGGCCGCCCTGCTCGTCGCGGGAGCAGCCTTCTCGGTGGCGCTGGTCCGTTGGCTCATCCGCCGGAAGCGGGAGGGCAAGCCGACGCTGTTCGATCCCGATCTCTTCACCTCGAAGCTGTTCAGCTTCGGAATAACCCAAAGCATCCTCCAGCAGATCGCCCTCGGTGGCCTTTTGATCGCGCTGCCCATCTACTTGCAGCTCGATCTCGGGTACAACGCTCTGCAGGCGGGGGTTTCTCTCGCGCCGCTCTCGCTGACGATGTTCTTCATCTCCCTCCTCGCGGGCAGAAGGGCAGGGAAGCGGCGCCCGAGCAGTCTCATCCGGGCGGGCTTCGCGCTCCTCGGCCTGGGCGTGCTCGCCATGATCCCGATCGTCCCTCGGGCGGACACGAGCCTGTATCTCGTGATCCCTCTCTTGCTCTGTGGCGCCGGCCTTGGCCTCCTGGTATCGCAGCTCAACAACTACACCCTGGCCCCGATCTCGGAGGAGCGAGTGGGTGAAGCCGCTGGCGTCAATTCGGCGATTTCCTCGTTCGGCCTGTCCGTGGGGCTAGCGTTCGCCGGCGCGATCCTGCTGGCCGCGCTCTCGATCTCATTCACGAACAAGTCGGACGCGAGCGATGTCCTGGCGCCGGCGCAGAAAGAACACGTTGCCCAGGTCCTCGAGGACGACGCCGAGGTGATGAGCGATGCGAGGCTGAAACAGCAGCTCGCCGGGCAGCCGCCGGAGATTCAAGAGGAGATCCTCCGAATCAACGACGACGCGAGGCCGGAGGCGCTCCAGGTCGCTTTGCTGGTCCCCCTGCTCACCGCGATCGCTGGTCTGTTCTTCTCGTTCCGCATGATGCGCCTGCCGGATCCAGCGCCATCCGAGGCGGCTGAAGCCGCGAGTCTCGGCTGACCTACGGCGGTCGCCTGCTCACACCGCTGCTCCCGCGGCGGCCTCTGCCTCGGCGTCGACGGGGTCCGTGATCCGGCCGCCGAGCGCGAGCGCGAGCAACGTACCGGAGACCGCCCATCCCACCAGCACGAGAATCGGTCCCGCGATCCGCGCCCCGTCGAAGAACAGCGCCGACCGCGCCAGGTCGACGCTCGCGCCCGGCGGCAAGACGCCCCCGATGGTCCTCCACAGACCTGGCAGCAGTGGCCGGGCGACGGCCCGCCGGATGCGGCGTTGCCGAGGATCACGAAGACGAGAATGACGAGCCCGGTCCCCGCCGGGCCGATCGAGGCCTGGATGCCTGCCGTGGCGGCACCACTGGCGAAGATGGTCAGCGCTCCGATTCCGCATAACGCGACCACGTGGCCCGAGAACACGTCAAAGCTCGCGCGCAGGAGGACCACGCTGAGGATCCCCGCGACGATGCTGAACGCCGCGAGCGCTCCGATCCGGGCCGCCGCGCGCTGTGTACTTCGGCTCCGCGGGCTTCCTATCAACCCGATCAGCGTCGAAGCGATGTAGCCGCCGAACACCCACGCGATCATCGTGTAGAACGCCGCGGTGCCGTTGGGGTCCTTGTGCGGCAGCGGCTTGACGTCGGTGACGCTTACGGCCGGCTGGCCTTGCCCGGCGGCGGCGCGGTTGAACGTCCTCTTCAGCGCGATGGCTGTCGGCCGGTTGGCGGCCGCAGCCACGAACAGACGGTTCGCGGCTGCGTCGTAGGCGCCGTAGACCTCGCGGTCGTCGATCTGCGACAGCGCGTCGGCGCGCGACGACGCCTGGCGCGCATCAAGGGGGTCACCCGGCAGGTCATTGAGTTCCGCCGCAACCGTCGGCGGGCCGACGACGGCCACCGGCACGTTGTGTGGCGTGGGATCGTGGAAGGCGCCGACGTAGGAGAAGGCGAACGCGAGAGTCAGCACCAGCGCGGGGAAGAGGACGAGCGCGACGGCCTTTGGCGTGGGCGCTGTGTTCGCGATCAAGTTTCGTCTTGGTTCCGCGCCTCGATGGCTTTGACGGCCTTTTCGAACGCGCTCTCCAAGCGGCCCTTGCCGACCGTTCCGAGCACGATGCCAAGCAGCCGGCCCTTGAGATTCTTGCCCTGGCGCACCACGACGTAGTCCACCTCGGTTGTTCCGTCGGGCTGGCGCTTGAGTGTGTAGGTGTGGCTCGGGGTGTTAGCCCACGCGTTGGAGTCGGTGGTGGTCAAGACGACGCGGTTGGGATCGGACCAGTCGTAGTGCAGGCGCTCCCAGATGCCACTCGAGCCCTCCGTGACGTCGGCCTCGTTGGGGCCCTGGTCATGCACCTCCAGGTAGCCGTCGGCGCTGTTTTCAAACAACTCCGCGCGGCCCGGTCCGAAGTCGGTGAGCCCCGTGATGAACTGCTCCGGGGTCGCGGTGGTCGTCTGGTGAAAGTGGAAGGTGGGCATGAGGCTCCTTGCTGACGTGCTTCGCAACGCCGACCCTCTCACTGGGGCGCCGGCCAGTCAACCTCGGCGCGACAAGCGTCGTGGGACGCGATTGAACCATCCCCCTGTGGCGTCGGTATTCCCAAGGTGGGGAGGGAGACCGACAACTGCCGACCCTCGGGTCGGCCGGACAAAGTGAGGATCAGATGCGTAGATCCATCGCGGTTGTAGCCGTCTCCCTTGTGTTCCTGGCCCTTCCGGCGACAGCGGCCTTCGGCACGCCAAGCCCGAACGGCCCTGGGCAGCCGAACCAGAGCTGCGAGGACCTGCATGTCGAACACGCCGGATTCAACACCGGCGGGTTCGCCAACGCGGAGAGCCATTACGCGAATCCCGGCGTTGTGCCCGCCAGGGCCAACGGCCATGCAGTGTCTCAGTACGACGTCGCCTGCTTCCAGCAGGCCAGCCACTCCTGATCCCTGACTAGCCCGCCGCCATCCGACGCGGCCGTCTCCATCCCGAGCGGTCGCGTCGGTCGCGGCCGGCTAGTCGTGCGCCTGGAGTTCGGGGCGCATCAGAACGACGGAAGGCTGTAGTCGTTGAAGTACCAGAACGCGCTCGTGTACCAGAGCACCGCGACGAGGCCAACCAATGTGCCCCCCGCAAGCGGCAGCGCCCAGCCGGGCAACCGCCGCCAGCGGACGACGATCACCTTGGCCGCGATCGCGCCGTAGAGGAAGCACCCGGCCAGCGAGTGAACGGCGACCCGGGTGTCGATGTCCGTCTTCACGCCGTACGCGAAGGCGCAGTGGTAGGCGATCGGCAAGCTGACGAGCAGGGCCACGACCCCGACGGCTCGATGGGTACTGCCCGTCCGGGGCCCGGCGACGGCGATGCGCGGGAGCCTGCCGTACATCCACAGCGCCAATCCGAGCTGCGACGCTGCGAGTGCCAGCAGGCCCGTCGCCAGCCAGGACTTGAGCGGCAGAGTCTCGGTGGCCGTGCGTCCGAACAGGGCCGTGCCCGAATAGTCGGGAACGTGCTGGGTGCCGAAGGCGTAGAAACCCCCCGCGATGGCCAGGGCGACGCCGACTGGGAGCAGGAGCCTGGCAGGCGATTCGAGTCTCGCCACGCCTACGGCGATCTTCTGCTGTTCCTCAGTAGCCGTAGCCTCCACCCGAGGAGCCGCCGGTGGTGGAGCCGCCGCCTGTGGTCGAGCCACCGCCTGTGGTCGAGCCGCTGCTGGCCGAGCCACTCGCCGGAGCCTGCGAGCCATCCGGTTGCACTGCGTACCACAAGCCCCCGAACTCGTTGATGCCATTGCCGTTCGTGTCACCGGGGCTCCCGTCAGCGGTGTACGTGTACAGCGGGTGCCCGGCGTAGGTGACCTGGGTCGATCCGTCGCTGCGCATGGTCGTTCCCAGCTTCGAGGCAACCACGCCGTTGCCGGCATTCGGTTGCCCGCTCGTTGTCACGGGCGGCCACACACTGGCGCATGAGCCGGTGCATTCGGATTTCCCATTGGTGTCCTTGGCGAACATGTAGACGGTGTTGCTGTTGCTGTCGGTGAGGATCTGGCCGAGCTGAGCGTTCTTGGCGACGTCGATTGTCGCCGCGCCGCTCCCCGTTGCGCTGCTGCTGTTCGTGCTAGCGCTGCTGCTCCCGCCACAACCGGCGAGCGCCATGAGGGCCATGAGGCCAGCGGGAAGGACTGTGAGCGAAAGCCGTTTTCTCATCATGTCTTCGCCTCCTTGGTTAGGACGACGGCGGCCGCCGTGGTCGGGGCATGGTTCGAGGTCCGAACCCTCGGCCGCTGCGGGTGCGGGCGAGCTCGGCGCGGACTCGAGAAAGCTGCCTGCGGCCGATCCGACTATTGATCGCCGCCCGCGGCGCCCCAGACCCTGGAGTCGCCCGGAGATCGCGAAACAGGCGCCAAGGCTCGCGTGGCCGGTAGCGCTTGCTTCTGGGTGCTCTCATCGTGAGCCTCCATTCCTGGTTTGGCGTCACGATCGTCGCGCGCCGACCTTGCCGGCGGATCAAGGCCGGTTAAGTATTTGGTCAAGGCTGACGGCCCCGCGATCGCGGGGCCGTCATGTCCCGAATTTTCCTCAGCCCCTGTGGAAGGAGACCAGGCGCAGGCGCTCCCGTGGCCCCTTGACCGTGACCTCCTTGACGTCGCCAACCCCGCGTGCGTAGTACTTGTGCTCGACGACACCCGGCTCGAGCGGTGTCCACTCCTTGGTCTTCACCGAGTTATCGCTCGAGACGAAGGGCACCGAAACGGAGGCGTGGCGGTCCAGGATCTTGAAGTGATCCTCGGCGTGGCCCTTGTAGAACTCCTGGCGAGCCGTCAGGCCGACACGTGGATGTCCGGGGAAGAGGACTCCCGGGCGAGCGCCGTCCCGTCCGGCCTTCCAGGAGCCCTCGCGGCTGGTGATGTTGCCGTGGCGGTTGAGCTCTTTGGTGTTCTCGCCGAAGTACCAGACGTTTCCGTGGCGATCCTGCGCGTACCAGTCGCTTGTGACCTCGCGCGGCTTGCCGTGTTTGAAGACCAGGTCGCGGACGACCGTTGTGCGGACGCCCAGGATTCGCTTGGTCCTGTGCGTGACATGCATGTTGTCCGTGAAGCGGCCACCGCTGTCGACGCCGCGGTAGTGCCATCTGCTGCCCGGCTTCAGTGGGAACCGGGGGTTGTCGACCTTGGCGACGAAATCGCTCGGCCGAAGTGTCCGCGGCCATCCTTGCCCCGCACCCGACCTGATCTTCGCCGAGGCGTTTGCGGTCGACGCCGCGTCAGCGGGTTTGATGCCAACCAGCATCGCCGCAACCACCGCCGCGGCGCCGGCGAGCGCGACCAGTCCTCGTGCTCGAATCCCGATTCCCGTCTTCGTACTCATGATCGCTCTCCTTTTTGGATCGGCCATTTCGCGCCGAAGCTAGTTCGGCGAGATGAAAGCGCTGTGAACCCGCTGAGCGAGCTGAGCCGGAGAGGAGCGCGGCTGGCTCACGAGTACCTGCTTTCTGTGAGGGGGCTTGACTGCGCCGGGCCTTCGACTATAGGGTCGGTGCGAAGGCGTCGGTAATGGACCGGACCGGACCGTCCAAAGTACGAGGGGGAGATTGTGCGATCACTCAGGTTCAAGTACGGCCAGCGCGCCAGCGGAAGGGAGTGCAATCTCAAGACGGTCCGTAAGGCACGCTCCGTGCTTGGCGCGTTCAGCGCGCTGACGGCGATGTCCGCGCTGGTGGCGCTCATCAGCGCCGCGCCTGCCGTTGCCGACGAAAACGGGTGTCCGACCAGCAACAGCGTTGGAAATCGCCTCCCGTCGGATCTCGTCGGAGCTTCGTTTACGACGAGCGTCAACACGGCGACCTACAAGTTCGATTCGCTCGTCGACCGCAGCCCGACAGGTGGAATACCGGGGCTCATCGCATACTGCGTCTACCCCGGCTCGGTGGGGCCCGACACCGTTGCGCCGTCAGCCATAGGTGCCGACAGCTCTCCCTGGGTAGATCCACCGAGTTTCGACAACTTCTCATTCGAGCGTCCATCCGGCGGCGGCAACGGGAGCAACATCCCACTGGATGGCACACTTGATATCACCATGGGTACCGCCACCTGGACCGGCGGCGTTCCGCAGAACCAGACCATCGTTCTCCACATCAACGACGCCGCCGAGTGCAATGACCTCTACGGCGGCAACCCGGGTACGTGTTTCGTTCTGCCCAAGGGGGTCACGCCCCCTGAGACGCCCGACGTGACGACGGCTCTTCACTTCCCGGATCACTCGCCAGTGCCGTTCGACCCGGCGTACCCGAACTTCAAGGCCACGGTGGGTGCGACCGTTCACGACTCGGCCACCGTCGGGGGCACCACCAACGGAACGCCGACGGGTAGCGTGGAGTTCCAGCAGTTCACGTCCGACGACTGCACCGGCACGCCGGCCGACACCGAGACCGTCCAGGTGAACGGCTCCGGCATCGCCGAGCAGACGCACAGCTACGGGCCGATCAATTCGCCGACGACGCTGTCGTTCCAGGCGTTCTACACGAGTGACAACCCGTCGAAGTGGACCAACGAAAGCAGCGCCTGCGAGAAGCTGACCGTGGTGTGTCAGATCACGTTCGCGAGCGATCGAACCGGCAACGGCGACATCTACCTGATGGAAGGCAGCACCCAGACGCGGCTGACGACCAGCAACGCGGTCGACGGCGAGCCTGCCTTCTTCACCGCGGCCGGCAAGATCGCCTTCGCGAGCAACCGCGACGGCAACTGGGACATCTACTCGATGGACGCCACCGGTACCGCCCGGGACCAGCTGACGACCGGCGCCGCAGTTGACACCCAACCAGCCTGGTCGCCCGACGGGACGAAGATCGCTTTCACGAGCAAGCGGACTGGCAACGGCGATATCTACGTGATGAACGCCGACGGCACCGACCAGGTGCGGTTGACCACGAACGACGCCGCCGACCGCTCTCCCGCCTGGTCGCCCGACGGGACGAAGATCGCCTTCACGAGCAGGCGGACCGGCAACGGTGACATCTACGTGATGAACGCCGACGGCACGGCCCAAGTGCAGCGGACTTCGGCCGCGGCCGTCGACAGCGCCCCCGACTGGTCGCCCGACGGCAACAAGATCGCCTTCGCGAGTGGGCGGACCGGCAACGGCGACATCTATCTGATCAACGGAAGCACCCGGACGCGGCTGACGAGCAATCCGGCGGTTGAGGGCGAGCCTTCCTTCTCCGCGCATGCGAAGGTCGCCGGGAAGATCGACTTCGTGAGCAACGGTGACGGCGACTCGGAGATCTACGCGATAAACGCCAGCGGCGCGCAGTGGCGGCTGACCAATAACACGGCGGTCGACAGCTCTCCGGACGCTCCCTAGCCGCGCCCGTCGTTCGCGGCCTGATCTCGTAGAGCCGGAAAGGAATCTCAACGTGGCAGCGGCCCGCGAGGAGGCGGGGTAGGACCCGCCAGGCGGCTAGCCGGCTTCAGCTAGCTGCTTGGACCCCACCGAACCAGCGCGCGAGCCGTTCATCGCTCATCACCACCGAGGGCTCCACGAGTCGGCTGAAGCAGTCGCGGAGGTCCCGCCCGGCGTCGGGGTCGGTCGCCCAGCCGCGAAAGATCGGCTCGTGCTCGGGCCGCGGAAATCGCCCCCAGGCGAACGACCACTCATAGTGCTCAGCGGCGCGGGCGTCGCGCCACTCCTCGTAGTCGTCGAGGCTTCCGTCGGCATTCGACAAGGACTCCGCTAGATAGACGCCCTGTTCGAGCGCGTCCCCTATCCCCTGTGCGGTACCGGGATGCTTGAAATGGCACGCGTCCCCCAATAGGGCCCAGCCGGGTCCGCTCGGTCGCCTGAAGAATCCCCGCATGAGGGGCTCCGGTGCGTATGCGACCTCGGTGACGAGCGAAGCGCGGTCGAGCACCTCGGGGTTGAGCGCCTCCGAAAAACTGCGCACGAACTCGAGGTACCTCGTGCGGCGCTCCTCCTGCGTTCCGTGGACCATCTCGGGTGGACCCGCCGCGATCAGCAGATGGAGCCCGTCCTCGACCGGAACGCTGGTCAGGACCCTGCCCACCTCGATGTGAAAGCAGCCGTAGCCGTCGTCCGGGATGCCCCGCCAGTAGCCATAAGCCATCGACATCTCCCCGCGCAACGGACGCTCCTTGGGGATGCCGAGCGCGCGGGCAACCGTGGAACCCCGACCGTCGGCGCCGAATACCCACGGTGCGTGGATCCGTCGCCCGTCTTCGAGGACCACGCCCCGAACCGGATCTTCATCCGATCCGACTCCCAAAAGGTCCACGACCTTGGTCTCGGGCTCGACTGTCGCGCCGGCGGCCGTGGCCGCCTCGATGCCCGCCTGATCGAGGACGATCCGACGCGGGGCGAGCGCGCGATCGAAGCCTCCGACGGCGGTGAACCCGCCACGGGCCTCGTGTCCGAGTCCCCGGATGACACTCTCGTACATCGGCACCTCGTGGGCGGAGAGAAGCTGGTCCAGGATGCCGAGCTCGCTGAGCCTGGCAACCCCGTTGGGCCAGATTCCGTGCGTGGAGATGGTGGTGCTCGGGAATCTGTCGCGGTCGATCACCAGCACCTTCCAGTCGCGTCTCGCGAGTCCGATGGCCAGCGACGAGCCTGCGCAGCGAGCGCCGACGACGATGGCGTCGTAGTGCTTCACGATGCCCAGCGTAGCCCGCTTGCCATGCTCACCGTGGCTGTTCGAAGATCTCGCTTCGGAAGTGGGTCACGATCCAGGTGGGGCACGCATAGGATTGCGGCCGTGCCGTTCACGCTCAGGAACCTCAAGGAGGACCTGGAGGACGTCGGGTCCAGGTTCGACGGCGCGCCAGACCTGGAGTTCCGCTTGGCGACCGACGCGCTCGAGCTCGAGCAATCCGGCCTGAGCCTCCAGCGCGTCCCGGCCGGCTACCGCTTTCCGTACGGCCACACGCACAAGAAGCAGGAGGAGGTCTACGTGGTCGTGCGCGGTAGCGGGCGGATGAAGCTCGACGACGAGATCGTCGAGCTCAAGGAGTGGGACGCGGTGCACGTCCCGCCCGGGACGTGGCGAGGCTACGAGGCCGGGCCGGAGGGCCTCGAGATCATCGTCTTTGGCGCGCCCAGCCTCGGCGACGCTCGGCGCGAAGACGTCGAGGGCCAGCGCGACTGGTGGGCTGACTAGCGCCAGCGACCTCCTGCGTTGACGATCCCGACCCTGCTCCAGGCAGGGTTAGGATGAAACCGCCAACAACACGGGAAGGGAGATCCCCATGGCATCAAAGACCGTTGTCCTCGTCCATGGCGGTTTCGTCGACGGCTCAGGCTGGCAGGGTGTCTCCAACGCTCTGACGAAGGACGGCTATCAGGTCAGCGTCGTCCAGCATCCGACGCTTTCGCTGGAAGACGACGCGGCCGCGACCAAGCGCGTCATCAACGCGCAGAGCGAGCCGGTCATCCTCGTCGGACATTCCTATGGCGGAGCGGTGATCACCGAGGCCGGCAACGACCCCAACGTGGCGGCGCTCGTCTACATCGCGGCCTTCGTCCCGGACAAGGGCGAGTCGGTGAACACCCTGATCGAGGGCTTTCCCCAGGACGGGCCCCAGCCGCCGATCCTCCCGCCTCAGGATGGATTCCTTCTCCTCGACCGGGAGAAGTTCCCCGATTCATTCGCGGGCGACGTGGACCCAGACCTGGCCGCGTTCATGGCTGACTCGCAGCTGCCGTGGGGAGTGGACGCGCTAGGAGGCACAATCAGCGAGGCCGCGTGGGGCAGCAAGCCGAGCTGGTATCTGCTCACGACGGAGGATCGGATGATCCCTCCCCCCGCCCAGCGCGAGATGTCCGGACGAGCGGGCGCAACCGTTGAGGAGGCTGCGGCCAGCCATTCCGTCTATGTCTCACAGCCGGCAGCAGTCGCCGACCTCATCAAGAAGGCTGCCTCCGCGACGTGAGGTCAGCGATGGCTGACCTGCAGCCGCTTGACGAGGCGGTGGATCACGTTCGCGGCGCAGCCGGCGCGCGCGTGATCCTCGAATACGGCGACTATGAGTGTCCATATTCGCGCCAGGCGTTCCGGGAAATCGAGCGCGTCGAGCGTCGACTCGGCGAGAAGGTTCGGTTCGCCTTTCGGCACTTTCCGCTGACCGAGATTCATCCCCACGCCCTCTCCGCATCCGCCGCTGCGGAGGCAGCGTCGGTCCAGGATCGGTTCTGGGATATGCACGAGTTGCTGTTTCATCGACAGAAGGCGCTCGAAGACGATGACTTGCGCCGGTATGCGGCAGAACTCGGGCTCGACATAGCTCGGTTCGACCAGGCTCGGAACAGCGCCGGCGTGTCAGAGCGCATCCGCCGAGACGTTGAGAGCGGGTCGGCTACGGGGGAGGTCAGAGGAACCCCGACACTGTTCATCGACGGCATCGTCCACCGCGGCAGCTACGGCGCACGAACCTTGCTAAAGGCGCTCGCCGAGTGAACGGGGGAGGCCTAAAGCCACCCACCTGCGTCCTAGCCCGGTAGATCCTCCGGCCGCTTCTTGGCGAGCTTGCCGGCGAGCAGCCCCGTGGACTGGCCGACCTCGATCAGGTAGCCGTCGGGGTCCCGCATGTAGCAGCGAATCTCAGCACCGCGATCGATCGGCGGCGTCACAAACTCGGCCCCCCTCGAGCTCCACTCCTCATAGCACGCCTGGATATCGGCTACGCGCAGGTTCATGAAGGCGGAGATCGTGTTGTCGAACTCGTAGTTGACGACTGAGATGTCCGGCTTGTCGGGGGTGGGGCCGCCGCCCGGGTTCATGATCACCCACGAGTTGGAGAGTTTGACCATGCACGGGTTCTCCTCCAGCACAACCTGGCCGCCCAGAACCTCCGAGTAGAAAGCACGGGACCGGGCAACGCTTCGCACCGTGATGAACAGTGTCACGAGGAAGCCTTCGCTCGGCGCCGGCAGGTTCTCGAAATCTATGCGTGGCGTTTGCTCAGTCACGGCTACCTCCTTGCCGAAGCTACGTCGAGGCTCTCATTGTGATCGCGGATGCTCCTGCTTTGCATGGAAGCGACACGGTGAGCACCGCGAGATACTTGGCGGGCGATGTCGGAGGAGGGAATCCGCGTCGCGCGGCGCAGCGCTAGTCTGGGGCCATGCCCGCTCACACCGCTCTGGTCGTCGTGGACGTGCAGAAGGCGTTCGACGACGCCAGCTATTGGGGCCGCCGCAACAACCCCGACTGCGAGCGCAACGTGGCGCACCTGATCCGGTCCTGGCGCGACCAGGGCCAGCCGGTGGTGTTCGTGCGTGACGACTTCAGCGAGGAGCAGTCTGAGGCGGGCAACGCGTTCAAGGATGTGATGGAGGGCGAGCCGGACCTGCTGGTCTCGAAGACGGTTCACTCGGCCTTTCACGGTGACCCGGACCTCGAGCGCTGGCTCACCGAGAATGGGATCGAGGGCATCGTTGTCTGCGGCATCCAGACGAACATGTGCTGCGAGACCACCGCCCGGGTGGGCGCCAACCTCGGCTTCGAGATGAGCTTTGCGCTTGACGCAACGCACACCTTCGACCTCGACGACCAGGAGGGGGGCACGATCGCCGCCGACGAGCTCGCTCGGGTCACGGCGGCGAACCTCGATCCGAACTTCGGCCGGGTCCTGACGGCTGCCGAGGCGATCGCCGAGCTGCGCGTGAGAGAGGAGAGCACGTGAGCGGTTACGCGGTCGTCAATCCCGCAACCGGCGAGCACGTCAAGGAGTATCCGCAGATCTCGGACGCTGATCTCTTCGCGGCCGTCGCGAAGGCCGACGGGACCCACAGGAACTGGTCCGCCGGAACATCCGTGTCCGAGCGGGCCGCGCTGATCAAGCGGGTCGCCGAGCTGCACTCCGAGCGCCGGGAGGAGCTTGCCGAGATCGCGGTGCAGGAGATGGGAAAGCCGATCGAGCAGGCCCTCGGCGAGGTCGACTTCTGCGAGGCGATCTACAGCTACTACGCCGACAACGCGGAGGACTTCCTCGCTGACGAGCCCATCCCGCTGCTGGCCGGCGAGGGGACGGCCCTGGTTCGCAAGACCGCGATGGGCCCGCTGCTGGGGATCATGCCATGGAACTTCCCCTACTACCAGGTGGCTCGTTTCGCCGGCCCGAACCTGATTGTGGGGAACACGATCCTGCTGAAGCCGGCCCCCCAGTGCCCGGCGTCGGCCGAGGCCATCCAGTCGATGATCGAGGATGCCGGCTTCCCCGCGGGCGCCTATCAGACGATCCTCGCCTCGAACGAGCAGATCGCCGAGATCCTCGCCGATCCGCGGATCCGGGGCGTTTCGCTGACGGGCTCAGAGCGGGCGGGCACGGCCGTCGCCGAGATCGCGGGCCGCAACCTGAAGAAGGTCGTACTCGAAATGGGCGGCTCGGACCCGTTCATCCTGCTCGGGGCCGAGGACCTTGACGGCGCGGTCACAGCCGCCGTCGACGCTCGCCTCGACAACACCGGCCAGTCCTGCAACGGTGCCAAGCGCTTCATCGTCGCCGACGAGCTCTACGACGACTTCGTCGAGAAGTTCACCGAGAGGATGAAGGCCGCCGAGCCGGGCGACCCGACCAAGGAGGGCACCGAGATCGGTCCGCTCTCCTCGGCGACCGCGGCCGAGCGACTGCAGGATCAGCTCGACCGCGCAGTGGCTCAGGGGGCCGAGGTCGTGCTCGGCGGCGAGCGGAAGGACAACTGGTTCCCGGCCACGGTGCTGACTGGCATCACGCCGGACAACGACGCCTACCGCGAGGAGTTCTTCGGACCCGTCGCGAGCGTCTACCGGGTCGGCTCCGAGGAGGATGCGGTCGAGCTGGCAAACGACACGCCGTACGGGCTGGGCTCATACGTCTTCTCCGACGATCCCGAGCAGGCCATGCGGGTGGCCGACAGCCTCGATACGGGCATGGTCTTCGTCAACGGGGTGGGCCTCGACGGGGCCGAGCTGCCCTTCGGAGGGGTGAAGCGGTCGGGCTTCGGCCGAGAGCTCGGCCGTTACGGCGTCGAGGAGTTCGTCAACAAGAAGCTGATCCGTGTCGTGAAGTAGGCGAGCTGATCGATCGGCTCGTGGGTCGACACGGGGCCCTCACCGGCCGATTCCCTGTAGGAAGGGCACCAGCCGGTCGAGGAAGGCGTTCCCGGGGAACGCGCCCGCGGGATCGTTGTGCGCGTAGGTGTTCTGGCGGTTGACGAGCGTCAGCTTGCTGGCAGGCAGACCCGACTGCTGAGCCAGCGCCCGAGCCGCGTCCAGAACGCGCGCGCCTCCGAGGGAGGCCGCGAACGCGTAGATCGGGACGTCGATCTGATCGCCGTGGACAGCGTTGACGAGGAGGACCTGCTGGGCGGGATTCGGGTTGCCCGCGGCCACCGCTCCAGCGTCGATCGTCAGGCGCAGCGGGTGATACCAGGCGACGCCGTCGGCGTCCACGACCCAGGTCCCGGAGAACATCCTCGCGTACCGCGCGATCGGGGTGATCTCGCCCGCCTGGTTCCAGCCGCGTCGGTCGCCGCTTGCCGCCAGCCGCCCGACGTGAGCTTGAAAGGCGGCGACGTTTGGAGGCGAGGTCTCGGTGTCGGATGCGTAGCCCCACTGGGCGAGGTTGGTGGCAGGGACCGGCGGCTTCAGATTGGCCGGCAGCAGCGGAAACGACTGCGCGATCGCCGGTCCGTTCGGGTCGATCCGGGCCAGGGTGGAGCCTCCGGATGCGAACAGCCCCGCAAAGGGGGCCGGGATGCCGCCGAATGCGAGCCACGGCGACCCGGACTGCAGGTCGTCGAGCGACTGCTCGGCCTCCTGGCGGGTCACCGGAGTCGGGTTGCTCCCCCCGTCGACGTACACCAGGCCTGACAGCCCGTTGACGCCGGGCGTGCCGTGGAAGTCCCACGTAGCGTAGGCAGTGGTGATCGAGCCGCCGAGGGAGTGGCCACCAAGGACCACCCTGCGGCCCTCCTGGCGGGCGGCCTGGACCACGCGCCTCAGGTCGCCGATCTCCACGCGCATCCCCCACTGGCGCGCGAAGCCGACCTCCGAGTCCGGGATGAGCCGGAAGTGGTTCGTGATCGACGAGTCGGTCAGCCAGCGCAGGTAGTAGTCGAACAGGCGCTGAGGGGTGACCGTCCCCTCCTTGGCCCGCTGGAGCACCGATTGGTCCTCGAGCAGGTTCTCGCGCCGCTCCACTGACCACACCTGCCAGCCTTTCAACCGCTGGACCAGGGTCCTCGCGAGCGGCCCGAAATAGGCTGAGCCGGCGGATGTGCCCGGGTTCAGGACCAGCACGTTCTTGGCCGTCGGCGGGCCGATCTTCAGGACGCCGACCCTGTCGAAGCGGTCGGGCGTGGCCGCCGCGTCGAAGCCCTCCATCCACCTGACCTGGTCGTGCGCCGGCGCCGGTGCCGCGAGGATCCCGGACGTCAGCCCGATCGCCGCCAAGATGGCCCCACTGACCCTCTTCATGCCCCCCAACCTCAAGCCGGATCCATTTAAGCAGGCGGAGGCAATGCGGGCCACGTTGATGCGGCTGCCCCCACTCGAGCTGCCTACCCCGGCTGGATAGGACCGTTCCGCTTTCACACGAGAGGAAAAAGCGCAAAGGCATTGCCGCGATAAGCGCCGCTATGCATGGAAAGCAGCACGCTTCGAACTAGCGTCCGCTTCTCGCGCAAAGCAGAAACGACGTCAGAACTGAAACCTATTTTCAAAGGAGGCGTTCGAGGACCAGCATCCTCCGGCTGGACACCAGATGCTCCAAGTCATCCGCCAAGCCCTGGACCCGTTGCTCCGCTTGCTGCTGCCAGCGCTCGATGTTGACGATCTCCGCGATCAGCACGTAATCGGCTGCGTCAATCGCCTGTCCCGGGACATCCATCGGCCGCGTCAATTGCCAATCCGGCATCGTGTCCAGCGAGCCATGGACGATGTCCCGATCGCTGGCCATCAGACGCTCAAATTCCTCGGCCAGCTCCGGCGAGCGGAGGTGAAACCACATGACTAATGTCGCCGCGGCCGCCATCAGCAGAGCGTAACTCTGGAGAGCAAAGTTTGCGAGCCCGAAATGGGCGCTAAGACGGAGGGAGGGGCTGAAGCCTTGCTTCTGCTTTCGCGTGAAGCGAGCTCAGGGAGCTACAACGTGAGCTATGCGCTGCGGTCATTCAGCGCGTCCTCGAGGAGCCCGAGGACGATGCCGAACACTGCGTGGCGGATCGTCGCCTGGCCGAAGGCTCGGGGGTTGCCGGCGAGCTTCGGCAGCTCCTTGCGGGCGGGGTGGTAGCGGTCGACCAGCGCGACCATCGGCCAGGTCGCGACGTGCTCGATGAGGCCCACCAGCAGGCCGCGCAGGACCGCCGGCCCCGGCAGGGACGGCTTGAGCCGCGCGTATGCGGCGCCGAAGATCGCGCCGTTCTGGACGTGGAGCGCGAAGCCAATGGGTTGCCAGTCGTCGCCGCGCGTTACGAGCTTGCCCAGTATCTCGACGTCGTCGTACCTGGAGTCGAAGAGGCGTTTGTCGATGGGCTGCTCGAGCGTCATCACCACCGTCGCGACCGCGCCCGCGACTCCCCCTCGCAAGCTCGTCTGCAGCATTGGCCAAGCATGTCAGTTTCTGCGCCGTTACAACCGCCGCCGACCAACGGAATCACCTCGGCGTTCTCGACGACCGGATGCCACGAGGGCAGTGTCCTGCGCGGTGCCGCGGCGTGCCGTCCCTGATCGCTTGCTTATCCTCGCGGCGTCACGACCGCCACGAGCCCGATCATCCCGGAGCTTCCGATCATCCGCGCCCAGGGCGAGGGCGAGCAACGCGCGACGTTCTTCGAGCTGTTCTTCGACCTTGTCTACGTCTTCGCGGTCACCCAGCTGTCGCACCATCTGCTCGTGCACCTCGACTGGTCGGGCGCCGCCCAGACGGCTTTCATGCTCGTGGCGGTGTATTGGGCGTGGAATTACACAACGTGGATGACCAACTGGTTTGACCCCGACACAGCGCCGGTTCGGCTCGTGCTGGTGTTCGTGATGCTCGCGAGCCTGTTGATGTCGGTCGCGATCCCGGACGGATTCGGCGAGCACGCGCTGCTGTTCGCGTGCGCGTACTCGGGTCTTCAGATCGGGCGAAACGCGTTCGTCGTCGCGGTCACGCCGCGCGGCAGGTTCAACCAGAACTTCCGCCAGATCCTTGCGTGGAGCATCCTCTCGGCGCCGCTGTGGGTCACGGGCGGCATCGTCGACTCGGAGGCGTTGCGCTGGGCTCTGTGGCTGGGTGCTCTCGCGCTTGACCTAGCCGCACCGCTCGCGACGTATTGGCTGCCGGGCGTCGGCGCTACCCCCATGAGTCAGTGGCAGATCGAGGGCGCCCATTTCGGCGAGCGCTTCCAGCTGTTCGTGATCATCGCACTCGGCGAGAGCGTCGTTCTCGCGGGTGCCACCGCCTCGGATACGGGACTGAGCCTCGACATCGTCGCCGCGCTGCTGCTCGCCTTCCTCTCCTCGACGGCGCTCTGGTGGCTCTACTTCGGCCAGGTCGCTGGCAGGGTGCTGGAGGGGATTCGCGCCGCCACCGTCCAGCAGCGGGGCAAGATCGGCCGCGACATCTACACCTACCTGCACCTCCCGATCGTGGCCGGCATCGTCCTGGTCGCGGTCGGCGATGAGCTCGTGATCGCGCACCCGACGGACCCTCTGCACGATTCGGGAGCGCTCGTCGCTTTCGGCGGCCCGGCCCTCTTCCTCGCCGGGCTGATGGCCACTGGCGCCAGGCTCGGCCATGCCCAGAGCCTGCGGCGAGCCATGGTGGTCGTCGCGCTCCTCGCCGCCGTGCCTCTCGCCGCCGGCGCCGACGGTCTGGTCGCGGCGGGGGTGCTCACCGCGCTGCTGGCCGCGCTCGTGATGGCCGAGCAGTTACGCGGCGCGCTTTGAGCCAAACGGCCGGGGCGGTGGAGGCGCCGCACTATTCCTGCTCGCGCGAAGGAGGAGCGACTGGAGGTCGGCTCCCGCCCTAGCACCGACGAGCTGAGGCCACCACGCAAACGGAGGGGTGTAGGGTCGCCAAGACACGTTAAGGGGGCGATAGCAGGAGTCATGGCAGCCAAGGAAGACGCTGAAGAGACACGGATGACAGACAGCACGCCGGACACCATCGTCCTCGTTCACGGTTTCTGGGTTACGCCCCGAAGCTGGGAGCATTGGATCGAGCGCTACGAGGCAGCCGGATACAAGGTTCTCGCGCCCGCGTACCCCGGCTTCGAGGTCGAAGTCGAGGCGCTGAACGACGATCCTTCGCCGATTGAGGCTCTGACTGTCCCCGAGATCATCGACCGGTTCGAGCAGCTGATCGGCGAGCTCGATTCTCCCCCGATCATCATCGGCCACTCCGCGGGCGGTGCGTTCACCCAGATTCTTCTCGACCACGGACACGGAGCCGCCGGGGTAGCACTCAATTCCGCTCCGACCGAAGGCGTGCGGGCGGTCCCACCGGCTCAGCTCAAGGCGACCCTGCCAGTGCTGAAAAATCCAGCGAACCACCACAAGGCCGTCGGCTTCACCTTCGATCAGTGGCGCTACGCCTTCACGAATACCTTCCCGGAGGATGAGGCCCGGCGACTCTACGAGCGCTACCACATCCCAGCCTCAGGCAGGATCTTCTGGGACAGCATCCTGGCGAACCTGCAGCCGGGTCACCAGGAAACGTGGGTCGACTATCACAACGACAACCGTGTGCCGCTGCTGTTCGTCTCAGGCAGTGAGGACCATCTCATGCCGCCGAAGGTCCAACAGTCAAACGCCAAGCACTACAAGTCCGACACGATCACCGAGATCAAGGCGTACGAGGGAATGGCCCACTTGATACCCGCCCAAGAGGGCTGGGAGGAGGTGGCCGACTACGTCCTGCAGTGGGCGGTCGAGCACGCCACCGTCCCCAGCCAGGCGTGACCGAGGTCCGGCTTACGCACATCGGCGGTCAGACGGTTCTCCTAGAGACCCTCGATTGGGGCCTTTGAATCGAGGCCTGACCGTTCGCAGCGCTTGGCAGGCCGAAGGACCGTAACCATCTAGCCTCGGCACCGGCTACAAAGACTGGAGGGAAGACCATGAGTGAGGATGCTCCGACTCCGACGCGCATCGCGGTCATCTACTACAGCGCCACCGGGACCGTGAATCGCCGGGCGCAGGCCGTCGCCGAGGGCGCCGAGAAGGCGGGCGCCGAGGTTCGGTTGCGGGCCGTCGCGGAGTTGTTTCCGGAGATGGTGATCTCGCAGAACCAGCACTGGGGCACGCACCGGTCGGAGACCCAGGACGAGCCGGAAGCTGAGCTCGACGATCTCGCCTGGGCAGACGGCTTCGCCTTCGGGACGCCGACTCGGTTTGGGAACGTCGCCGCCCAGCTCAAGCTATTCATCGACCAAGCCGGCGAACTGTGGGAGCGTGGCGACCTCGTGAACAAGGTCGGCACCGCTTTCACCGCGTCTCAGACGGCCCACGGGGGCCAGGAATCCACCATCCTCGCCCTCAACAACACGCTCTACCACTGGGGTGCCATCGTGCTGCCGCTCGGCTACACGGTGAGCGAGGTCTACAACGGTGGGGGGAACCCGTATGGCGCATCGTTCGTCACCGAGGGCGGTATCCACGGTGGCCCGGACGAGCATGCGCTCACTGTGGCCCGGGCTCAGGGGGAGCGGCTGACCCGAGTCGCCGGCGTGATCGCTCAGGCTCGGAACCAAGGGCTGCTCGAGGCTCGGGCCGGGGTGATTAGCGACCCGCTCGGTGCGACGGCGGCGGGCTGAAGATTCCCCTTGACCCCGGCGACGAGGATCACGAGCACGCGAGCTACGATGCGGATGCAGTGGTCACGTACTTCGCGGCTGCCACACTAGCGGCGCTCGTCAGGACAGCGGCGCCGGTACTGACGATCGCTGCGGCGCTTGCGATCAGCGCTCCGGCGGCATTGGCAGACACCTACCACCCGAACAAGCTCGGTGACCACACTCCAGGCAAGTGCAATCGCCGCGACTGCACACTGCGCGAAGCGATCACCAAGGCCAACAATCACGCCGGCATTGACACGATCGTGCTGCAGGGCGGGAAGACCTATGGGCTCAGCCTCAGCAACCTGGCCGGCGAGGAGGATGCGAACGCCACCGGCGATCTCGATGTCGTTCGCTCCCTGACGATCAAGAGCTCCAACGCGAAGCTCGCCACCGTCGACGCGAACAGCATCGACCGAGTCTTCGAGATCGGCACGAACTCGCCGGTCAGCGCGACCTTCAGGCGCGTGACGATCACGGATGGTCACGCGCAACTTACCGCCCACGGTGGTGGAATCGACTCCGAATACGGCGGGACCTTGAAGCTCATCAAGAGCAAGGTCGTCGGTAATCGCACCGACCGCGAAGGCGGGGGGATCGCGGCCGACGGCGGCACGCTGAAGGTGATCCGCAGCGTCATCGGACATAACTCCGCGACCCAACCGGCCCAGAACGCCGGGGGTATCGAGGGGGAGCCCGGCGCCACGCAGAATGAGGTGATTTCGATCTCCAGAAGCCGGATCGTCGACAACCACGCTGGCAGTAACGGGGGCGGCGTCTACGCGTACCACCGCCTGACGATCAGCCGGTCGATCGTCCGCGGTAACACGGCGGGCGTGCAAGGCGGAGGGATCTACAACTTCGGCAAGGCGACGATCACGAGGTCGACGATCGCCGA
The DNA here is from genome assembly GCA_035573435.1 of Solirubrobacterales bacterium. Lineage (GTDB taxonomy): Bacteria > Actinomycetota > Thermoleophilia > Solirubrobacterales > 70-9 > AC-56. The sequence continues at coordinate 14,625 of DATMZR010000023.1, read as the reverse complement.
CAACCGCGCCACGGCCAATGTGGGCGGAGGTATCCACAACGCCGAGGGGAGGTTGATCGTCAGGTCCTCGACGTTGAACGGCAACGTCGCCGCGAACAATGACGGTGGGGGGATCGAAAACTACGACACCGCGATCCTGGTCAACGACACGATCACCAGGAATCGCGCAGGCGGAAACGGTGGCGGCATCGACGCCGACGGCGTCGAGACAAGATTGAACGGAGTCACCATCGCGCGCAACTCCGCAACCGGCAACGGCGGGGGGATCCAGGAGGAGGGCACCCCGTTCACGATGCGCAATTCCGTGGTTGCGTTGAACTCGACCACCTCCGGACTCGGTCCGGACTGCTACTCAGCCGTGACCCCCTCGGCCGGGCACAACCTGATCGGGGACACTGCGGGGTGCGCGGGGATCTTCGGACCCGCGACCAACGACTTCACCAACGTCAATCCACGGATCGCGCGGCTCGCGAGCAACGGCGGGCCGACCAAGACGATCGCCCTGAAGCGCCGCTCCAAGGCGATCAACCACGCCGGGGGCGGCGCGCCGAAGCGGGACCAGCGGGGCGTCAAGCGTCACAACCCGGACATCGGCGCGTTCGAGCGACCCTAGACACGCGGCCCCGCGGGTGGGGCTCCGCGACGTCGCGGCGCTATCGCCTGGGAGCCCAGTCCGCGTACTCGTCGACAGACGGCGAGAGGGTCAGGCGGCGCTTGTGCGTGCGGTCGGTCCTCATCACCCGAACGTTGTTGAGCGGACCACCGTCCCAAGCGATCTTCTCGCCGTCCGGCGAGAACACTGGGGCGAAATCTGCGACGTCGTTGTTCGTGAGCCGGCGCCTGTGCGTGCCATCGATCCGCATCACGAACAGCTCGATGTCGTTTCCGTCGGGCACACGCTCGAAGACGATTCGCTTGCCGTTGGGCGAGAAGTTCGGATAGTTGTCGTCCACGTTGCTGATGCTGTGCTCGTGCGACCCGTCGGCGCGCATGATCCAGATCTCCTCGCCCCGGACCCATGCGATCCTGCCGTCGCTCGACACCGTCGGAGCGGCGTCATCCGCCGGGTTCTTGGTGAGCGGGCGGACATGGGTCCCATCGAGACGCATCGAGTAGATGTCGTCATCGCTGCCGTCTCCTCGGTCGCTCTGGAAGACGATCCGCTTGCCGGAGGGCGTGAAGAACGGCTCGTTATCGTCGGCGTCGTTCTTACTCAGGTTGTGCTCGTGGGTGCCGTCCGCCCTCATGAGGTAGACCTCGCCGTTCCCGTCCCGCTGACTGTAGAAGGCGATTCGCTTTCCGTTCGGGGCGAACGCCGCGCCGTATTCGGTGTCGTCGTTGTTGGTGAGCTGGCGTTCCTGGGAGCCGTCTGCGTTCATCCGGAAGATCTCGTAGTCGCCGTCCCGATCGCTGTCGAACGCGATGCGCCCGTTCTCGCCCGGGAATGCCGCCAGCGCCGGGCGGTCGATGGCCGCCGCAAGGAGCACCACACCCGAGAGCGCCAGCATCGCCGTCGCGATGCAGACCGGCCGTCGCCCGGCGCCGGGCGGAGAATCGAAAACCCCCACGGGCCCCACGCTAACGCGTGTGGCGCGGACGAGTCAAGCTGGCCTCCGCGGACGGGGCGCGGGAGGCCGAGAATAGGCTCTGAGCCCCACTGAGAAGGAGTCCCGATGCCAAGCGATCACCGATCAAACACAGTTGCCGATCCGGCCCACAACGGCAAGCTCAGTAAGCGGCTGCACCGCTTCCTCGTTCCCGTGCCCAAGCTGGAGCCCCCAATCAATCCCGCCCTGCTGGAGCGGGAGAAGGCGCGCGCGGAGGCGGGACAGAACCGGGTTGCGGACAAGATCACCGCTTTTTCGGGATCAATGCTGTTCGTCTATCTGCACATCATCTGGTTCGGTTGCTGGATTGGTTTCGGGGTGGAGGACTATCCGTACGGTCTCCTGACGATGATCGTCTCGCTCGAGGCCATCTTCCTCTCGACCTTCGTGATGATTTCCCAGAACCGCGCCGACGCCAGGCGCCAGGTGATCGCCGACCAGCAGTGGAGGACGGTCCAGGAGGAGGACAAGCAGAACAAGGAGCTGCTCGACCTCTCCAGGCAGATCCTCTCGCTGACCAAGGAGGTTCGCGCTCTCGCGGGTCCGGGTGGCAGCTCGTCGCCTGCCTCGGACTAGCCCTCAGGCGTTCTGTGCCACCTCGTCAGCCTGCTTTCTCGCCAGCTCCGCGTCGAGCACCGCGTACTCGGCTTCGACGATCGCCGCAGCCGCGTAGTCGATCGCAAACGCGGCGTCGCCTTCGGCGTTCTCGGCGTTCCTCTTGGCTCGATTCAAGTCAAGCTCGGCCTTCTTGCTCTCGATGTTGTCGCGGACCGTTGCGACATGCTGGTTCCAATTGCTTTGCGCGTTGTTCCACCAGTCAGAGATTTGCCCCTTGCCCTCGTTCGCAGCCTCGCGAAGGTGCTCGGCCTGGGCATCGGCGGTCCCGCGCGCCAGCTCCCGGTCCTTTTCGACGTCGGCCTTGGCCTTGTCACGCGCGGCGGCCGCATGGTCCTCGGCTTCCTTGGCGCGCGTCGACAGCTTGGCCAGCTGGTCTGATAGAGCCATCTCGACTCCTCCTTTGAGGTTGTGTTTGCCCGGACCCCGCCGGGCCTCCGCCGAGACCCTCTCCGTGCACCGACGATACACCGATTCCTTAAGCGCTACTCACGTAGCCCGGCGGCTTCGAGGGCTTCCTGGCGCGACTCGTATAGGTGGTACCGAACGACCTTCGATTCCCTCAGCTCGTAGACGCCAAAGAAGTCCCGCTCGGTCCGGACCCCGCTGCCCCGGCCAGTACCGCTTTGGCGGAACACGACGACCACCGCGTCCCCCGCAGCGATGTACTCGCTGTGCGCAATCTCGTAGTCCTTCCAGGTCCCAAGCCAGTCGCGGAAGAACCGCTCGATCCCCTGGTGGCCGCGGTAGACGCCCGCGAAGGGCATCTCAGTCGCCGACGTGTCAAAAACCACGTTGGGATCGAAGTACTCGCGCCACTCGTCGCGATCCCCTCCCTCGAAGCGGCGGGTGAACTCCTTGACCACCTCCACGTTCTCCTGCGACATCGCCCGCGCAGTATCTCGCGCTGCTGAGCGTGTCGCCTTCCATGCAAGACGGCGTCCTTGCCACCGCTCCGGTTCGTCTAATGGGCGGCCGCATCGAGACCGAACACGCGGCGCGCGTTGCCGGCCAAGAAGAGTTCCCCCGTCTCGTCATCGAGCTGGAGCGCGGCGAGATCCGCCAGTGCCGCTTCCGGCGCGATCATCGGATAGTTGCTCCCGAACATGACCTTGCGCCTACCGCTCCGGCTGGTCATGTAGCGCACCAATTCCGGCGGATAGCGCTTCGCGGTGTAGGCCGAGGTGTCGATGAAAACGTTCTCGTGCTTGCGGGCGACCGCCACCATCTCCTCGGTCCAGGGATAGCCGATGTGCCCGCAGACGATCGTCAGCTCCGGGAAGTCGAGCGCCACCTGGTCGATATAGGGAATCGGTCTGCCGGTCTCTGATGGACGCATCGGGCCGGTGTGGCCCACCTGGGTGCAGAACGGCACCTCGAGCTCGACGCAGGCCGCATAAAGCGGGTAGTAGCGGCGATCTGTGGGCGGCGCCTCCCACAGCCAGGGAATGACGCGCAACCCGATGAATCCGAGCTCCTCGACGCAACGCCGCAGCTCTCGAACGGCATCCATTGGTTTGGCCAGGTTCACGGCCCCGAGGCCCGCGAAGCGATCCGGGTGCTTCGCGATCCAGTCGGCCACCTCGTCATTGGCAATCAACGGACCGTCCGGGGCTTGCCATGCGCTGAGCAGGCCGAACGAGATCCCAGCGGCATCCATCGCGGCGATCGTGAGGTCGATCGACAGTTCCTCGGCTGGGACCTCCTGCCCGGTCCAGCGCAGCAGCGATTCGAACATCTCGTGTTGAAGGAACCGCAGCGTCGGGTGTTGCATCCAGACGTCGACTGCCATGTTCAAGGATGCGAATCCCGAGGCGCAGCGGCGAGCGCGAATGGGCTGCCCTCGGAGTCCCGGCAGACCGCGTACCGCTCGCCGGGATGTATGACCGCGCCGCCGAGCGCGAGGACGCGCTCGACTGCAGCCGCCAGGTCGGTGACGGTGAAGTAGGGGAGGGAGGCGGTGTCGCCGGGACCCGGCCCGCGCTTATGGACCCCGAGGCGAAGGCCGTCTTGGTCGATCTCCCACCCAGAGCCTGCTTCTGTGGGCCTCGGCGCGAGCTCGGCGTCCAGCACACCGTGCCAGAAACGGCGAGCGCGATCGGCGTCGTCAGCGGGGAACTCGATCAGCGGTGCAGGCATGACTCGAGTATGCCTCTATCAGTCGACCCGGCGCATCGCCCGCTCACGGAGCCAGCCCCCCAGCGCCCCGAACCCGACCGCGAGGATGGTGGTAAGCAGGATCAGCAGAATCGCCGGGTCGGGCAGGTCGGCTTTCGCATCCGCACCGTGGATCTCGTGCGCGATCAGGATGGATCCGCCGAAGATCGAGCCGGCGATGAGCCCGCGCTTGGCGCCAGCGGCGGGTCCGACGTGGTCGAAGCCGGCGCCGATACCGCCGAGAATTCCGAGCACTGAGAGGACGAGGTAGGTGACCTCCGAGACGCCGAGGAAGTACCCGGTCAGGGCCCCGTAGACAGCCGGAAGCACGACGGCGAGCAGTACCTGAACGGAGCGGGGGTGCTCACGGAGCAGTGGTGGCAGTCTCACGTTGCGGCGATCCTATGCGTCGACTGCGATCAGGAGCCGTCGAGGGCGGTGATGCGAAGGTAGCTTGGGCTCGCGCCGCCCAGGCGGACGGTGTTGGTCGCCGGGGGGAGCGGCTCGAACGAGGCCGAGGACGGATCCCCTGGGTCGAGCTTCAGCGTCCCGGGCAGGTGCGTGGGAAAGTCGTAGGACGTCAGGCGGAGTTGCAGGCGATGCCCCTTGGCGAACTCGTAGGCCGTTGGCCAGATCGCGAGGTCGTAGGGGTAGTAACGGCCGGGCTCGATCGGCGCAGGGTCGGTGTTCGTGTGCCAGGGCCTCGTTGGCGTGGTGCGGGTCGTGTCGAGTTGGCGGTGGGATGCCCGTAGGAACCCCGCGGTAACGATCGTCTCGCTGCCGTCGGGGGCGACGTCGGAAAACTTCGCGAACCAGTCAGTGTCCTTGGCCGACGAGGCGGCGACGAGGTGCAGGGCGCTCTCTCCGGTGAGCGTGAGCGGTGTCCGGAGCGCGCTGGTGCGCCAGGTCAGCCCGGCCTCCTCGGCCAACCGCTGATCAAGGGGGATGTAGGGCGAAGCGGCGATCGTGCCGTACTCGTCAAAGCTCATGCTCAGCCCGTCCGCCGGGTTGGTGACGTAGCTGCGGGTGCTGGTCGTGGCCGGCCGCGCTTCGCTCATGCCGGCGGGGGAGAGGTAGAGGCGCCGCACCCCGGAGTCCGGGGGTGGCCACTGGGTGCGGTTCATCCACTGCCCTTGGCCCTGCACGTACACCCGCACCCGCGGCCTCGAGGGCACCTGCGTTCCGGGCCTCAGGTACTTGCGCAGGAACTCGAACACGACCGCCTCGGCGTCTTCCAAGTTCGAGGGGTTGTATCCGGGATAGAACGGCGGGCCGCAGCCCTTGTGGGTGCAGGGGTCCACGTAGAGCCGGGTCTCGACTCCCGAACGCCGCGACAGCGCCCGGTACATCTCGTTGCCGCCGAAGATGAACCCGTCGCGCCAGCCATCGACGATCAGGGCGGGGACCTGGATGCGGTCCGCGTGGTAGAGCGGCGAGCGCTGGCGGTAGAAGGGGCCGTCAGTGGGGCGGGCGAGGAAGTCGAACGGGACGTTGGCGCTGCCGCTCGCCTGCTGGATCTTCGCCCCGGCCGTCTCGCCGAGGAGGCCAGGGTCGGTGTTGGTGCCCGTGATGCTCCCTGGCTGCTGGACGGCGAGATATTGCGCGTCGAAGAAGAAGTTCGGGATGCCGTCGTGCGTGTAGCCCTCGCGGTAGAGATCAGACAGCGCCACGGTTGGCGTGATCACCTTGAGGTGCGAGGGCTGCCGCTCGGCGGCGAGGTACTGCGTGATGCCCAGATACGAGCCCCCGGCCATCCCGACCCGGCCGGTCGAGTAGCCCCGGGTGCCGAAGTACTGGACCAGCTCGGCCCCATCGCGTTGCTCGCGGGGCGAGAAGTAGTTGCCCTCGAGCGAGCCCTCGCTGCCACCCGTGCCGCGCACGTCGACGACCGCCCCGACGATGCCGCGCGCCGCGAAGTCGGAGCCCGGGATGCAGCCGCAGATGCCCTCCCGACCATACGGGGTCATCTCCAGGACGACCGGGAAGCGCCCGGGAGCGGGGGTGCTTCCATCGCGCGACGGGAAGGTCACGGTTGCGGCAAGGCGTACGCCGTCGTCCATCGGCACGAGAACGTCCTTCGCGACCGTCATGTAGGTGGGCGGCGGCATCGTCGGCGCGGGCGGTGCAGCCCGGGCCGGACCGACCGTCAGGGCCAAACTGACGAGGGCGACGCCAAATGTTGCGGCGAATGACCCGCGCCGCGCCGCTGCCGTCAACACCGATGGTGACTACCCCGATGGTGCGTTTCGCAAACCCGCCAAGTTCGGCGGCCTAATCGTCGAACGGTGCGAAGCGGACCGCCAGCGGCACCCCGCAGCGCACAAGCAGGGCGAAGCGCGCACGGGATCCGGACTCACGCGGCTCAGACGTCGACTGCCTCGATGAACGTCCGCAGTTCTCTGCGGATGTCGGGCCCCGCCGGCTGATAGACGATCTCTGTGACGCCTTTGTCGGCGAGCTCGGCTGCCCTGGCGCGGAGCGTCGCCGCCGTGCCGGTGAAGCTGAATGCCTCGACCATCGTGTCGGCCCCGGCATCCCATGCTGCCTGGTCGGCCGCGTTCAGCCCGACCATGTGCTGGTCGTGGACGGCGAGATGGCGCTCGCCCTCCGGCGCCTCTTCGATCGCCGCGAGCCACTCCCTCCCGCCGGGCAGGTCCGCCAGGTTGGCGTTGAGCTCGTAGGCGCCGTGATACATGTTGATCGCGCCTGGTCCGGCCGCGGCGCGAACGCGCTCCGACCGCGGATCTTCTCCTTCATCGAGCACTGTTCCCAAACATAGATGCGGGACCCAGGAGAATTCGGTGGCGAACTCAGGGACGATCGCCACGGTGAAGAGGCCGTCGGCCAGTTCCTTTGCTACGGACTGGCCCTTAGGTCCCTGCGCTCCGATCAACACGGGCACGTCGATCGAATGGGGGACAGCGTGGCCGTCGGGATGAAGCATCCGCATCCGTGCGCCCTCCCATTCGACGGTCTCGCCGCGCAGGAGGCCTCGGTAGGCCCTGATGTAGGCCTCCATGTAGGCCCACTTGATTGGCCGTGGCACGCCCATCGCCCGACGGCCGGTCCACCCGGTCCCGAACGCAACCGCCACCCGGCCCGGCGCGAGAGCCTCGAGGGCGGCGGTCCCGGCGGCATTGACCATCGGATGGCGAAGCGACGGCACCAACACCCCCGGGCCGAGGCCAATCCGCTCGGTCCGCTCGGCGGCGAGCGCCAGCGTCATCCATACGTCGGGGCTCTGCTGCGGCGTGTCGTAAAACCAGGCGCGCGTGTAGCCGAGCTCCTCAGCAATGGCCACGTGCTCGGGCGAGTAGAGAGTCGTCGGTGTCGCACAAGAGATATCCATCGCTCTGGAGTTTCCGCGGCTCGGACCGCGGGAACGCCTAGGGGATTGCCTCGAGCACCGCCGAGCAGGCGTCCTCGCAGCGCCTGCATTCCTCGGCGCAGATGCGGCAATGGTCGTGATGCTGCGCATGCCGCCCGCACTCCTCCGCGCACGCGGCGCAAAGCTCACGGCACGACGACACCTGTGCCCTCGCGGTCGCTGCGACGTACTCGGTCTGCCTCGTGAGAAGGCGGCCGGTGGTGCCGCAGATGTCGGCGCAGTCCAGACAGAGGCGGATGCACTTGCGCATATTGACGACGTCCTCCTCCGCGAGGCTGGCGTCAGCACAGGCGGTGCACAACGCTTCACATGAACTGCACTCATCGATGCAGCGAACCAGCACATCGCGGTCGACCTGAGCGGGCCACGGATGAGCTTCGAGCATCTCCTTGAACAGGGTGGCTGTGGCCATGTGTCCTCCTCTCGGCGGCGCCGTCCTGGCGATGGATGCGGATCGACCCTACTACTCGCGCTGGGCCACGTTCGCGGCCCTTTCCAGAGAGCCGAGGGATCGGCGGCGAGCGTGCTGCAAAGCCTGCCTCGAAGGCTAGAGTCCTGACCGTGGATCTCGATCAGGCGCGCGCGTTCATGCGCGAACACCATCGCGCGGTGCTGGCAACCCGCACGATGGGTGGCGGCGTCCAGCAGAGCCCAGTCCTTGTGAACGTGGACGGCGTGGGACGGGCGATCGTCTCTAGCCGTGAGACCGCCTACAAGGTCCGCAACCTGCGTCGCGACCCCTGGGCTCAGGCCTGCGTCGTGACCGATGGCTTCTTCGGGCAGTGGCTGTTCGTCGAGGGGCGCGCAAGCGTCGTCTCCCTGCCCGAGGCCATGGATCCGCTGATCGACTACTACAAGCGCTTCCCGGACGAGGACCCGGACTGGGACGACTATCGAGCCCGGATGGAGCGCGAACGCCGCGTGCTGATCCGGATCGACCTCGAGCGCGCCGGACCCGACAGCTCGGGCTGAAGGCTGTCGCGCCCCTCTGCGTTGGCGCTGTCGGGTGTCAGGCTTTCTCGATCGTCGTCAAGAAGTCTTGGAACGCTTGGCCGGTCCGCACGGCATCGCCCGTTGCGTCGAGGTCCATAAGCAGGCCGCGGATGACGGCGAGCACGACGGTGGCCAACTCGGGCCGGCCGAGGCTGCGCATGCCTTGCTCGAGGGGCGCGAGCCAGTCGGTGGTCGCGATGCGCCGGAAGCCCGGCCAGAGCGGTTCGCCTGCGGTGTCGTGCAGCCGGCTGAACATGCGCAGGTAGGGTCTGCCGCGCGGCCCGGTCATTGCGGACCACGCGTGGCTTAAGGTCGCCACATAGGGCTCTTCGGGTCGAACGCGCAGGAGCTCGGTGAAGGCCTCCACCTGGCGCTGCCGGGCCTGCCCGAGGATCTCGCGGAGCAGGCCGTCACGGGTGCCGAAATGGTAGATCAGCATCCGGTTCGAGGTTCCGGCGGCGGCGGCCAGCGGTCCGAGCCGGTCGGGAAGCCCGTGCTCGAGCGCGTGGTCGGTGCAAGCGTCGAGGAGCCGCTGCCTGATCTGCGGTTGCGGGCGCCTTCCCATGCATGGTCATCTTTTCACGTAACAGGCGGTACGTCTACTCTGCTCGACAGGAACTTCGGACTCGACGAGGAGGCTGTGATGAGAGTCGTTTTTGTGCATGGGGCATGCGTCAAGGACGGGTCGTGGTGGTGGCACCCGACTGCTGAGCTGCTGGCCGAGCGCGGCATCGCCAGCGAGGCGCCCTCCCTGCCCAGCTGCGGCGAAACGGATGAGCCGACGAGCGCCCAGGGACCGGGGCTCGTCGAGGACGTCGCCGCGGTCCGGGGATCGCTCACGGCGAGCGGTGAGCCGACCATCGTGGTCGCCCACAGCTACGGCGGCATCGTCGCCGCGGAGGCAGCAGCGGGCATCGACGCCGTGCGCCATCTGCTGCTCGTGTCCAGCTATCTGCCCGAAGTCGGCCAGAGCCTCTCCTCGTTCGGCGGCGAGGAGCCCACTCCGTTCCTCGACATCGATCCCGAAGGCGGCACGTTCACCGTCCGGACAGATGCCTTGGCCGAGACGTTCCTTCAAGACTGCGACTCGGAGATCCAGCGACAGGCCGCGGACAAGACGGCCCGTCAGAGCCTGGCGGTCCTCGAGCAACCCGTGCAGTCAGCAGCCTGGCACCATGTCGGCTCGACGTACCTCGTATGCGCCGAGGACCGGGGGACTCCCGCCAAACGGCAACGCGAATTCGCCGATCGGGCAGGGGGTGTCGTCGAGCTCGACGCCGGCCACCACCCCTTTCTGTCCCAGCCGGCCGCCGTCCGCGACCTGGTGCTGAGTCTGTGAGGGCGAGGGAGAACTCATGACTACATCGCTCATCACGGGGGCAAACAAGGGACTGGGACTCGAGACCGCTCGCCAGCTCATGGCCGCGGGCCACCAGGTGTGGATCGGGGCGCGCCACCCGGACCGCGGACAGCAGGCCGCTGATCAACTGGGCGCGCGATTTGTGCGACTCGATGTCACCGACGACGCCTCGGTTGCTGCTGCGGTCGAGATCGTTGGCGCATTGGACGTGCTTGTGAACAACGCCGGTATCAGCGGCGGGCGGATCAGCCCCAGCGAGGCCACGGCTGACGACATGCGCACTGTCTATGAGACGAACGTGTTCGGACCCGTCCGCGTCCTCCATGCATTCATCCCGCTGCTCGAGAAGTCAGAGGCGCCCGTCGTCGTCAACGTCTCGAGCGGCGTCGGCTCTCTCGGCCTCGCTGCCGACCCTGACGGTCCCTGGCGCGAGGCGAACTACCCCGTGTACGCGTCGTCCAAAGCGGCGCTCAACATGCTCACCATCCGATACGCCGCCGCCTTCCCGAACATGCGGATCAACTCTGTCGAGCCGGGTTTCACCGCGACCGACTTCAACCGGCACCGAGGCACGCAGACGGTCGAGCAAGGGGCCGAGGCGATTATCCGCTACGCGCTGATCACCCCTCATGGGCCGACCGGGGGCTTCTTCGATCGCAATGGCGCCGAAGTCTGGTGAGCAACGGGGAGCATGATCAGCTGTGGACTGGACCGAGACTCGATCCTCGCCAAGCGGTTAGTCCATCCGCCGATAGCGCCACATGCTCAACGGAACGAAGATGGCCAGCAGGCCGACGATCCACGCCGCGGCGGCTCCGAGCGAAGCCGGCGCCCCGGTCAGCGCAAACGACCGGGCGGCATCCGCGGTGACCGTGACGGGGCTGACCTCGGCGAAGCCCTGTAACCAGTTGGGCATGGTCGAGATGGGGACGAACACCGAGCTCGCGAAGACCAGCGGGAAGATCACCACGAAACCAGCCGACTGCGCGGCCTCGGCACCCCGGACCGTCAGGGCCACGAAGGCGAAGATCCAGCTGAGCGCGAGGCCGAACGCGGCGACGACGACGACACAGGCGAGCGCCCCCGAAACCCCCCCGTGAAAGCGAAAGCCGACCAAATAGCCGACGACGATCATCAGCCCCACGATCAAGATATTGCGAACCAGGTCCGCGAGGGTGCGGCCCAGCAGCACAGCGGACTGCGCCATCGGCATCGAACGAAACCGGTCAATCACCCCGCGCCTCAGATCCTCGGAGAGGCCAACGGCGGTCATCGAGGCCCGAAAGGTCACTGACTGCACAAAGATCCCCGGGAGCAGATAGTCGACGTACGCGACTCCGTGCGGGAGCGAGCGGCTGACCGCCCCGCCGAACACGTAGACGAACAACAACACGAACATGACCGGCTGGATCGTCGAGAAGATGAGCAGCTCGGGCTGGCGGATGAAATGGCGCAGGTTGCGGCCGGTGACGACGGCGGCGTCGGTGAGGCCGGACCGAACGGTCTGCAGCGTCGGGAGCTTCAGCTGCAGGGTCGACGCGCGTGGGACGCTGGCCGGCTCCACGGCGACCGGTGGCCGCGGGTTGCCGTCCTCGCTCGGCGGCGCACCCGTGAGCTGGAGGAAGACATCGTCCAGCGTGGGCCCGCGAAGCGCGAGGTCGCTGACGCCGATCTCCGCCCGCCGGAGCTCCGCCGCGGCCTCCTCGATCAGCTCGAGGCCGTCTCGCGGCGCTGGAAGCGTGAGCCGGTCCGGGCGCTCGTCCGGCTCGGGCTCGCCGCAACCCACCCGCGCAAGCACCGTCCGCGCTTGGTCACGCTGCGCCGCACTGGACAGCTCGACCTCCAGGATCTGACCCCCCACGCGATCCTTGAGCTCGTTGCCTGTTCCCTCCGCGATGACCCTCCCGTGATCGATCACGGCGATCCGGTCGGCTAGCTCATCGGCCTCCTCGAGGTATTGGGTCGTCAGCAGGAGCGTCGTCCCCTCGCGCCGTAGCTCCCGCACGATCGCCCAGATCTGGTTGCGGCTGCGCGGATCGAGGCCCGTGGTCGGCTCGTCCAGAAACAAGACCCTTGGACGGGTCAGCAGGCTCGACGCGAGGTCGAGGCGACGGCGCATGCCGCCCGAGTACGTGCGCGCCGGGCGGTCGGCCGCATCGGCCAAGTCGAAGCGTTCGAGCAGCTCGCTCGCTCGGCGGCGCGCATCTTTCGGAGGGAGGTCGAAGAGGCGCCCGAACATCTCCAGGTTCTCGCGTCCGGTCAGGATCTCGTCGACGGCGGCGAACTGCCCTGTCAACCCGAGCAGCTCCCGGACTATGGCCGGCTCCCGCACGACGTTGTGCCCGAGGACCTCCGCCCGCCCGCCGTCCGGGGTGAGCAGCGTGGCGAGGATCCGGACGAGGGTGGTCTTGCCCGCCCCGTTGGGGCCCAGCAGCCCGAATACCGTCCCCTCCGGCACCTCGAGATCTACACCCGCAAGGGCTACCGTCGCCCCGAAGCGCTTGACCACGCCTTCTGCTCGCGCCGCGGGAGCGGCCATTCGTCAGCTTGCGGCGCCCTCCAGGGCGGCCGTGATCGGGGCGGAGTCGTAGTAGGCGCGAAAGCGTGAAGGGACGCCGTCGATCAGCCCCCAGACGTGCGTAAAGGGAACCTCGAAGCGCTGGCCGCTCGACCGGCCCTCGCCCGTCATGCGGCCGAGCACGACGACGCGGTCACCGTCCTGTATGAACTCGTCAGGATCGGCCCAGTACCCGTCGACGAGGTCGCTGTAGATCTCGACCATCGCCTTGACCCCGAGCGGACCGTGATGCACGCCTCCCCAAGGCACGCTCTCTGGAAGTGTCCACTCGATGTCGTGGGTCAGGCTCCTCGTCAGCTCGTCCGGGTCGCCGCGTTGTATCGACGTGTAGATGCGCCGAAATGTCTCCACAAATGCGTCGTCCACCGAAGCTCGCCACAGCGAGCGTAATCGCTTCCCCGTAGCGTTGCCCGAGAGGAGCACGGATGTTCGCTGGACGTCCGCGGGGATTAGGGAACGCTGACGGCCAAGGCGATGCGCACATAGCCGGGCCGATCGTCACCCCGGCATACTGCTTGTCCCCGAGATCCTATTTGGAGTTGCCGGTGGTCCGCCTGAGCCACCACCACCGCGACACGCTCGAGAAGATCTTCGCTCGGCCGTCGAGCGAGCGCGAATGGGCTGCCCTCAGAGTCCCACATCGACCTCGCAAAACCCCTTGGCCCGCGAGCGCCCGCGGCTAGGTCAGCCGCGGGCGCGTCGGTTCCGTGCTGTGGCTGGTCTCAGTCGTCGACCGGTGCGGCAAGGACGTCGCCGTTCGAGGCGTCGACCTTGACGTCGTGCGAGCCCACGTCGACGTTGAACACCAGGTGGCCCTGATAGTCCTCGAGGTCGACCTCGTTCAGGGGCCCTGAGGCGGCCGTCTGGGCTGCCCGGATGGCCTGGGCCTCGGTGATCTGGGCCTGCGGCAGCAGGTTCGCCCCGTCGTCAAGACGAGATCCGCTGCTGTCGGGAGCGTGGATCGTCTCTTGCTCGGGCGCCGAGCCCGCTTGAGAGGCGCCATTGCTTGCGGTCGCGATGCCGGCCGTTCCGATGACCGCCGCCGCCAGGACCGCGACCCCTGTGTAGATGCGCTTGTTCATAGGTTCCCCTTTCGTGGGTTTCGTTGGGGAGACGGTGCCGGGTGGAGATGAGATGGCCGTGACACGCGCTTAAGTTCTTCCTAATTGAGGCGCTCGGAGAGCCTGTGCGCTTTCGAGCGGCGCGTTCACGCGTTCCTTGCGCGCGACGACCAGGTACTGCGCCCCCTTCGACGTGAGGGGGATGAAACCCCGGTTGGCAAGTCTCTGCAACCGATTGTGGACGCCGATCCCGATTCGCTCGGGCAGGATTCGTCGGCCTAGGAATGTGAATGGCCCAAAGCCGAGCGTCCCGCCCTCTTCCTTGGCGAGGGAAGCTGAGGTCAGAAGCCGGTCGAACTCCTCACGCGAGTGCAGCCTCGCGCACACGTCGCTTGATCGCCCACGCATTCTGAGCGCGGTTGATCGCCCACGCACTCTGAGCATCTTCTTGACCGCCCTTCGCACGCCGCGAAGGCCCAGCGCCAGCTTCGGGTCGAACAAATAATGAAGACGCGCAACGTTGTTGGCGCTCACGATGAGTGCCCGACCCGGCTTGAGCACGCGGGCCATCTCGTGGAGCGCATCGCTGGGCGAGTGCACCCACGGGATCACGCCGAGCGCAATCACCAGATCGAACGTCGCGTCCTCGAAATCAAGGGCGTGGACGTCGCTCTTCCTGACTTCGACCAGACCGCTGGCCCCGGACTCGGCCGCCCGGGAGCGAGTGAGGTCGAGCATTGTCGTGACCGTGTCGGTGGCATGGACCATGAGCCCTCGCCGCGCAAGCGCGACCGCCATTCGTCCCGTCCCGCACCCGACCTCCAGCACGGTCGATCCGGGCGGCAGACCGAGCTGATCCACCCAAG
>DATMZR010000022.1 GCA_035573435.1 Solirubrobacterales bacterium | reverse complement strand
TTGAGCGTCTCCACGGAAACCGCCAGGCGGTAGCCGACGCCGGCCGACTCGATCACCACGTGGTCCGGGCGCCGGACCAGAACCTGGCCGCGAACCGAGGCGATCATCCGACCGGGACCTCGGGCGCCGCGGCTTGGAGCGCGCCCGCATGACGGACGTGGCCCGAGTGGCAAATGGCCACCGCGAGTGCGTCGGCGGCGTGGTCCGAGGCGAGCGGATGCTCCAAGCTGAGCAGAGCCCCGACCATGCGCTGAACCTGTTGCTTGGCGGCCGAGCCGCTGCCGCAGACCGCCTTCTTGACCGCCTGCGGCGTGTAGCCGAAGCACGGCACGCTCCGTTGGCCGGCCGCCAGGAGCGCCACTCCCCGCGCCTGGCCGACGGCGATCGCCGAGCGCACGTTCTTGCCGAAGTAGACATCCTCGAGGGCCATCGCGGCGGGCTGATGTCGGCAGAGGAGCTCGACGACCGCGTCGTGGATCCGCGCCAGGCGGCGCTCAGCCGCCTCTCCTGGAGCCGCCTGGATGACTCCCCCGTCGAGCGCGCTCATCCTGCCACCGGCCACGCGCACGACGCCGAAGCCCGTGTTCGCCACGCCCGGGTCGATGCCCATGACGACGATCATTCCTACTGATTCTGAGTCGGCACCCGGATGCCTCCCAAAAGCTCGTCAGGCGGCCGTCTGCTCCAGGACCTCGGCGGGGATGTCGAAGTTGGCGTGTACCGCCTCCACGTCGTCCTGATCGTCGAGCGCGTCCATCAGCCTGATGAGCGGCGAGGCGTCGCCGGCGTCGACCTCCACCACGCTCTTCGGCTCCATGGTCAGCTCTGCCGACTCGATCTGAACTCCAGCCGAGTCGAGCGCCTTGCGTACGGCTGCCAGGTCCTCGGCCGCACAGACGACCTTCAGCGAATCGCCCTCCGCGCTCACGTCCTCGGCCCCGGCGTCGATCGCCGGGATCAGGTCCTCCTCCGAGTAGCGGCCGGCATCCACCAGCACGACGCCGCGCTTCTCGAACACCCAGGCCACTGAGCCGGGCTCGCCGAGGCTGCCTCCATGCTTCTCGAAGGCGTGGCGGACGTCGGCGCTGGTCCGGTTGCGATTGTCGGTGAGCGCCTCCACCAGAATCGCCGCCCCACCCGGCCCGTAGCCCTCGTAGGTGATCCGCGCGATCTCGTCCGCCCCCGCGCCGGCGCCGATGGCGCGGTCGATCGCCCGCTGGATGTTGTCCTTGGGCATCGAGTAATCGCGCGCCTTCTGCACCGCCGCGGCCAGGGCGAAGTTCGCCTCCGGGTCCCCCCCGCCCTCACGCGCCGCGACCGTGATCGCGCGAGCGAGCTTGGTGAACAGCTGGCCGCGCCGAGCGTCGGTGGCCGCCTTGCGGTGCTTGATCGAGGCCCATTTGGAATGCCCGGACACCGGCCAAATAGTAAGAGCGACCAGGAACGCCCCTGGAAATGCAGACGGCCGGGCCCCGCCCCCGGCCGTCTAACCGCCCCCCTAACCTGCGGCGGCCGGGCCCCGGCCCGGCCGCCAATGGCATCGGCATCCCATTGCGTTGATCCGACACCAAGCCCCTGGCACGGAAGCATTGATGGTGTCGGCCTTCCCCCAAACAGCCACGGAACCGGAAAGTTGCGGAAAAGGTTCCGCGGTTTGAATGTCGGATTTCAGACCAGGAAGCGGCCGTTCTCCTGGAGCAGCTCGCCGTCGAGCTCGATCCGTCCACCGGCCCGCAGGTCGCAGACCATGTCGGTGTGCACGGCGCTCTCATTCTCTCCGCCGCACTCCGGATAGCTCGCCCCAACCGCCATGTGGACGGTGCCGCCGATCTTCTCGTCCAGCAGGACGTCGCGAGTCCCATGCTCGATGCCGTAGTTCGTGCCGATCCCGAGCTCGCCCAGCCGGCGAGCCCCCTCGTCGGTATCGAGCAAGCTGACCAGGTATTCCTCGCCGCGCTCGGCGCCCGCGTCCACGACCTTTCCGGACTCGAAGCGGAGCCGCACGCCCGCCACCTCGCGCCCACCGATCATCGCGGGCAGGTGGAAGCTCACCTCGCCCTCCACCGAGTCCTCGATCGGCGCGGTGAAGAACTCGCCGTCGGGCATGTTCCGCTTGCCGTCAGCGGGAACGAACACTCGCCCGGCGATCCCGAGCCGCAGGTCGGTGCCGGGCGCGGTCACGCGAACTTCCTCGTGGCCCTGCGCCCAGTCCGCGAGCCGCTTGCACTCCTCCGACGCGCGGCGCCAGGCGTCCAGCGGGTCTGGGTCGAGTGCCAGGCATGCTCGATAGTAGAAATCCTCGAACTCGACCAGGCTCATCTCGGCGTCCGCGGCATAGGCGTTCGTGGGAAACAGCGTGTACACCCACCGGTGCGTCCCCTCTGCGTCCCGGCGCATCGTCTTCTCCATCAGGTGGCGGGTCGCCTTGCGGCGTCGTGACTGGCGGTCGGGGGACACGCCGGACAGCTCGCGGGTGTTGGTCTCGGCTCCGATCCCGATCCGGCAGTCCGACGCGTCGGCCGCCCACTCGGCCAGCGGCGAGACCCAGTCCAGCTGGGCGTCCGAGGCGTGCTTGTAGAAGGTCGCGGCCTGGCCCTCGGTCGAGACCGAGACCACCGGATGCCCACCGGCCCGCAGGACCTCCTCGTACACGGCAGCGATCAGAGGCTCGCCGGCGGAGGGCCCTTCGATCAAGCAAGTGTCCCCCTCCGTGACCGAGGTCGAGTACTGGACCAGGATCCGGGCCAGGTTGTCGACGCGAGGGTCCCTCATGATTTGTGGCTCGTCGTTCGAGGGCCGACGTCGCTCGTTCGCTGGGACGTGGCGAGTGCCATCAGCAGCGCGTGTAGGCGGGAGTCGTCGGTCAGCTCCGGGTGAAAGGCGCTCAGCACGGTCCGATCCTGGCGGACGACCACCGGGTGGCCGTCGTGACTGGCCAGCACCTCGACCTCGTCGCCGTAGTCCGCTATCCACGGGGCCCTGATGAACACCGCGCGCATCGGGTCGGGGCCAAGCCCGCTGACCTCGAGCTCAACCTCGAAGCTGGCGATCTGGCGGCCGAAGGCGTTCCGGCGGGCCACGGCGTCCACGAGCCCCAGGTGCTCCCGGTCGCAGATGATCATGCCGGCGCAGGTTCCCAGGATCGGACGGCCGGACGCGGCGTGGGCGCGAATCGCGGATTCGAGCCCGTCGCGTTCGATCGCCTTCGCGATCGTGGTGCTCTCGCCGCCCGGAATCACGAGCCCGTCCAGGTCGCGGAGCTCTTCGGAGGTTCGCACCTCGACCGCAGTCGCGCCGAGCGAGGCGAGCATCGCCGCATGGGCCGCGAAGTCGCCCTGGCTGGCCAGCACGCCGATTCGTAGTCGAGCCGCCTCCCGAAGCTCGGGCGACGGCAGGGTGTTCACAGACATGCTCAGACCCCGCGCTGCTGCAGCAGCTCTCCCTCGGCCGCAAGCTGTGCGATGTCGTCGCCGCGCATCGGCTCTCCCAGCTCCATCGAGGCGGCGGCTACGCGCTCTGCGTCGTTGAAGTGGGTGGTCGCTTCGACGATGGCCAGCGCTCGCCGCTCGGGATCCTCCGACTTGAAGATCCCCGAGCCAACGAAGTTCCCCTCGGCGCCAAGCTGCATCACGAGCGCCGCGTCCGCCGGCGTCGCGATGCCACCGGCGCAGAACAGGGGCACGGGAAGCCAGCCGCTCTCGGCCACCTCCTGGATGATCTCGAACGGTGCGCCCAGCTCCTTGGCCTGTGCCGACAGCTGCTCGGGGCCCAGCACGCCGAGCTGCTTGATGCCGCCCACGATCCCCCGCAGGTGGCGAACGGCCTCGACGATATTGCCGGTCCCGGCCTCGCCCTTGGAGCGGATCATTGCTGCGCCTTCGCCGATCCGCCGCAGCGCCTCACCGAGGTTCGTTGCGCCGCAGACGAAGGGCACCTCGAACGCATGCTTGTCGATGTGGTGCGCCTCGTCGGCTGGCGTCAACACCTCGGACTCGTCGATGTAGTCCACCTCCAGCGACTCCAGCACCTGCGCCTCGGCGAAGTGGCCGATCCGAGCCTTGGCCATCACCGGAATCGTGACCGCCTCTTGAATCTCCTTGATCACCCTCGGGCTCGCCATCCGCGCGACGCCT
>DATMZR010000020.1 GCA_035573435.1 Solirubrobacterales bacterium | reverse complement strand
CGGTGAGCCAGGCCCACGTGCCCTTGCTGCGCATCGCGCCGGGGAGCCCACCTCGAAAGTTCCATCTCTCCCACGGCGACTGGATCCGCCTGCTCCGGCGTCACGGCTTTGCGATCGAGGACCTGATCGAGGTGCGGCCCTCCGAAACGGCGACGACTCGCTATCCGTGGGTGACCCTGGCGTGGGCGCGCCGCTGGCCGTCCGAGGAGATCTGGAGGGCGCGCCGTCAGTGAGCGGTCACTTGTTGGCGCTCGCCAGATGGGCCTCGATCGGAAACGCCAGCGCACCTGCTGCGAGATAGGGCCTCAGAGCGTCACCCACCTGACTGAGGAGCGCGGCGCGAGCTTCATCCGAGACCTTGGCGACATGGCCTGCGAGCGGCGATCCGGCCACATAGTCTTCCACCAAGCGTGCGACCGATGGAAAGCGAACCGTCCCCGGGACCGGCCGAATCGTGATGTTGCGAAAGCCGGCTCCCGCAATGAGCCCACGTAACGCCTCGGCGTCCGCGAGGGCAAACGGAGCGCGCATGATGCCGGCCGCCTCGGAACTGACATGCCGTGCGAGGGCGGTGGCCAGGATATCGAACCCGGGACTGTGCTCGATGCCCCGCCATACCATGAGTCCCAGCCGACCCCCGGGCACCAAAACGCGATACATCTCACGCAACGCCGCCGGGCGATCGGGAAAGAACTGGAGCCCAAGCTGACAGTACGCAATATCGAACGCGCCGTCCGGAAACGGCATCTGCGTCGCGCTGGCCTCCTGCCACGTCATCGGCGCGCTTGTGGGTGGTTCGGTAACCGCGCGGGAGGCAGCGACAGCGAGCATGCCGGGGTTCAGGTCGAGACCGACCACATTCCCGGTGTGGCCAACCTGCTTCGCGACAAGTCGGGTCACTACGCCGGTACCGCATGCAACGTCCAAGACGCGCTCGCCAGGCCGCGGGTCGGCCAGTGCCACGACGAGAGGTGCCCAGGCTGCGAACACGGCGGGGATCAGGGCGCGCTCGTAGGTCTCCGCGGCATTCCCGGCCACTTGCCATTGACCTTGGTCGCTCATAGACACCTCCCTACCGTTGGGTTAACCAGGTCGCCGAACGCCCGTCTCGGGCGACTACCGCTCGCCCGTGATGAAGTGAAGCCCCGCCAGCTTCAGGCGCATCGTGTCCTGTTGAGCCTTTGGCACCGCGTCCGGATGCTCGGCGAGGAGATCCAGCGCCGACTCGAGATGGCCGATGGCCTCCTGGTTAGCGCCCACGGCGACGGCGCCGTCTGCCGCGGTCATCAGGTACGGCAAGGCCTGTGCGCGGCGGTCGCTCTGCGTCCAGTGATGGGCCAGCTGATCGCACACCTCCTCGGTTCGCCCGTGGTACAGCCGCTCCAGCATCTCGGCCGCGTGTCGGTGGCGCGCTTGCCGGTCCGGCTGAAGCAGGGCGCCGTAGACCACCTCCTGGGTGAGGACATGACGGAACGTCAACGTGGCGACGGGTCCCTCTCGGTTGCGGTCGAGGAATCCTCGACGCTCCACGAGCGCCAGGTCGTCCTCGAAACGCTCCGGCGGCACAAGGGCTCGTAGGTAGGCGAGCGGGAACTCCTTGCCGAGCGCCGCCGCGTCGGCGAGCAGCTCATGCGCCGACGCCGACAGCCGATCCACGCGGGACGCAATCAGTGCCTTGATGGTTGGCGGCACGAGCCGCTCGCTCTCCTCGCGCAGGTTGTAGGCGCCGTGCTCGAGTTGGAGATCGCCCCGCTCGCGGAAGGCGCGTACCAGCTCTTCGGCGAAGAAGGGATTGCCCTCGCTGCGTTCGGCCGCGACGTGCCGCAGCCGAGGGCTGGCCGGATAGGGCTCGACCTGCGCGTCTACCAGGACGTGGATGTCCTGCGAGCCGAGAGGCTTGAGGCCGATCTCACGGACGCCGCCCAGCTCCAGATTGCTCCCCGTGACGGGAAAGCGCGAGGTCATCAGGATCAGGAGCGGCAGCCCTCGCGACTCGAGAGCCAGGTGGCGCAGAAGCTCTTCGGAAGACGCGTCGAGCCAATGCAGGTCCTCGACGACGAAGAGCCTCGGCCCGAGCCGGCACTCGGCCTTGACCCACCGGGTGACGCCTTCACGGAAGCGGTCCTTCGGATCAGGTCCCCCGGGCGGGGCATCCCGCTTCTGCGCGACTGTCTCGCCGGAAGTTCCCAGTACGGGTAGGATCTCCGGCGCGAGGTCTGCGAGCTTCGGGTCAAGGTCCCAGAGCCGGCGGTGGAGCCGATCGCGAGCGGTCGACAGATCGGCGTCGGGATCGAGGCCGGCGAGTTGACGCAGCATCGGGCGGAACACGGAGTAGGCGGCCGTGCGGGTGTGCGAGAGGGCCACGCCCTCGATGTGGTCGGCGATGCCGAGGCTCTTGCGGAACTCGTACACCAATCGCGACTTCCCGATTCCTGGTTCGCCGACGAGGCAGACGGCCTGACCCTGCTTCTGGAGCGCACGCTCCCAGCATTCGCCCATCGCCAAGAGCTCGGCCTCCCGCCCGCGGAACGGTGAGACCCCACGGCGGAGCGAGGCCTCCAGGCGCGAGACCACGGTGCCCTCGCCCTCGAGCACGTAACCTTCCACGGCGTCGGTGACGCCGCGTACGCGCATCGGGCCAAGCGGACGAAGGCGGAAGTAGCCTTCGCCGAGTCGATAGGTCTGCGCGGTCACGAGAATCGATCCTGGATCGGCGGCCTGCTGCATCCGGGCGGCAAGGTTGGTGGTGAGGCCCTGCGCGGTATAGTCCATCCTTAAATCGTCACCGATGGCGCCCACGACTACGGGGCCGCTGTTGAGACCCAGTCGAACTTGGAGCGCCAGGCCCTTGTCGCGCCTCAAGACGACGGCATAGTCGGCGAGCGCCCGCTGGATTTCGAGCGCGGCGTGCAGCGCCCGGCGGGCATGGTCCTCGTGGGCAATGGGCGCTCCAAAGAGCGCCATGATGCCGTCGCCGGTGAACTGGTTGACGGTGCCCTCCCAGCGGTGGACGGCATCCAGCATGAGCTGGAAGGCGCCGTCCATGACGATATGGAACTCTTCAGGGTCGAGCGCGCTGGCCAACTGGGTCGAGCCCTGGACGTCCACGAAGAGGACCGTGACCTCCTTGCGCGAGCCGCGCAGCGCGCGCCCTTCCTTCAGGATGCGCTCGGCGAGGTGGTGCGGGGTGTAGGAGGCGGGAGCGCGGGGCGCGGCGGCGGGTTTCGCCGGTGACGATTCGAGAGGGGCACCGCAGCCATCGCAGAACCGGGCGCCGGGACGCGTGGCCTGACTGCACACGGGGCAGCGCGCCTCGAGGGGGTGGCCGCAGGAATCGCAGAAGCGGGCGGCGGCGCGGTTGTCGCGGCCGCAGGCGATGCAGGTCACGGCGGCGCTACTCCTCCCGTAGGCCGGCGTCTATGGCAGTCCCGAAGGTCGTCGCCAGGTTCCAGAAGGCGGCGACTCCGATCATCTCGAGCACGTCTTCCTGGAGAAGCCCGCCTGTTCCATGTCGCGGAAGTCCGCCGCCTTCACGCTGCCGCGGTCGCAGGCTAGCTTCACGGTGAACTCGACCATGCGCCGTTCTCGCTCCGCCAACGGGAGAGTTGCCGGGGCGGCGCAGTACCCGTCCAGCATCGCGTCGTCGAATCCGACCTTGGCGAGCCACCCGCGGCTCAGGTTGAAACACGCGCGGCATCCGACGCTGTGGGCGATGAGCATGCCGGCGATGTAGGGTCCCGACCCGAACCGGCTCGGGATCGGGTTGAGCTCCTCGCGTACCTCGACGAACCCTTTCAGCACTCGGGGGTTCGCGGCCATGGAGCGGATATTCGGCCCGACGGTTTGGCTGGGTGTTCGTTTCCGCGCTATCTCGATGAGCCGTCTGGATTCTTCGGGAACCTGCTCATCCGGAACGGGATCGAAGAATGGCATCTGGCGCCCTCCTCAGGCGGCGTTCCTGAGGCCGTAGGGGACGATTCGGCTAGCGGGCTCCACAAGGTCGAACTCGTAGCGCTTGGCACGGGCCATGAGCGGGGGCTACTCGTCCGCAAGAGCGATGAGAGCGGAGGCGCTAAACATGGTGTTCATGACCCAGAAGGCCGCGAACCCGATGATCTGCTTGACCTCGTCCTCCGTGAAGCCATGAGCTGCCATCTCGTCGAAGTCCGCCCGGGTGAGATTGGACGCTCCGGCCGCTACCTTCAGAGCGAACTCAACGAACAGGCGGTCTCGCTCAGGAAGCGGTAGCGCGCTCGGATTGGCACACATGGAGTCCATGGCAGCCTCGTCTATGCCCAACGCCGCGAGGCGCCGCCGGCTCGCTCCAAAACAAGTCCGGCACTGCCTGGCGTGGGCGATGAGCATGCTTGCCACATGACGGGCGTGCGCCGGAAATGGACACTCCTCGCTGAGTCGGAGGGCGGTGACGAGGCGTGCCTCCAGGATACCCGGCAGCCGGCCGTAGGTCTGCCAAGTCGGAACTACGCGCTCGACCCCCGCCAGCTTGCGCTGCTCCTTGATTATGCGGAGGCCCTCGGGCGGGAGCGTTTCGTCCGCGGGCATATTGAAGAAGGCAGCCATCGGTACCCTCCTGAGAAGCGTCGTCCCGCTGGCACGGTAGCACGAGCGGGCCCGAGGCTACCACTGCGCGAGCGATGCGCTAGCTTGCGCTGTGCGCCGGTTTGATCACACGATCGCGCAGGGCGCAGACAGTCAGGACTCCGATCGCGACGTTGAGCGCCGCGGCGAACGCGCAGAGTGAACAGATGGCATGGATTAGGGCGACCTGCACGTAGCCGAAGTAGGCCATGAAGCCGACTTCCAGGACATTGAGGACGAGCATCGCGCCTAGGACCCTCCGGGCAACCGACCCGGAGCGCAGGGCGAGCCCCGCCAGAACCACGTAGGCGCCGAAGGCCAGAATGCCCAGGAACGCCAGGGGCACGCCGAACAGCACGGCATAAGGGCTGCTCTGGACGATGTCGCAGCCGTCCCCGGCGAATGGGCAGAAGAGCGGGACGCCCAGGGCGCGGGCGATGAAATCGTAGGTCGCCGTCGCCATACCAGCCGCCGCCAACGCGAGAATCGCCACCAGGAGTTGCGACTTGCGACGCATCGCGACCCTCCCCTCGCTCGCTTATCCGAGTATCCTCAGGCGACCACGAAATTCACGACCTGCCCCGGCACGTAGACGAACTTCCGGACCGCCTGCCCGGCCAGGCGCGCCTCGATTCCGTCCGCGGCCAGCGCCGCCGCGCGCGCGTCCGCCTCCGAGGCGTCGCGGGCGAGGTGGACGCGCCCGCGCACCTTACCGTTCACCTGGACGGGGAGCTCGATCACGTCGTCGACCGCGAGGGCCTCGTCCCAGGCTGGCCAGGGTTCGTACGCGATCGACGCCGCGTGGCCGAGATGCCGCCACAGCTCCTCGGCGACGTGCGGCGCGAACGGCGAGACGAGCAGGACGAGCGCCCGCACCGCCTCTCGCGGCATCGCGGAGAGACGGGCGAGGTGGTTCACGAAGACCATGAGGGCCGAGATGGCCGTATTGAAGGCCAGCGCGTCGATGTCGGTGCTGACCTTCTTGATGGTCTGGTGGAGCATCCGGCGCGTGGTGTCGTCCATCGCCTCGACGAGAGGCTGGCGACAGACCGCGTAAAGCCGGTCGCGGAAGCGCACCACGCCCTGGATCTGCGAAGTCTGCCACGGCTTCACGGCCTCGAGCGGCCCCATGAACATCTCGTAGAGTCGAAGGGCGTCGGCGCCATACTCGCGGACGATGTCGTCGGGATTCACGACGTTTCCGCGTGACTTCGACATCCGCTCGTTGTCCTCGCCCAGGATCGTGCCCTGGTGTACGAGCTTCATGAACGGCTCGGGGTGCCGGACGTGACCGAGATCGAAGAGGGCCTTGTGCCAGAAGCGGGCGTAGAGGAGGTGGAGCACCGCGTGCTCGGCGCCGCCGATGTAGAGATCGACGGGCATCCACGCGTCGTACGCGTCCATCGCCCAGGGCTTGTCGTCGTCGGCCGGGTCGAGAAACCGCAGGTAGTACCAGCACGAGCCCGCCCATTGCGGCATGGTGTTGGTCTCGCGGGCGAACCAGCGACCGTCGCGTTGGAAGAAGCGCCAGTCGGCGACGCGCGCGAGCGGACCGGCTGGGTCCTCGCCCGGGTTGTAGTCAGCGAGCTCGGGCAGGCGCAGCGGCAGCTCGGACTCGTCGACCGCGAGCGGCTGGTCGTAGCGAATCGTGTGCGCGGCCCCTCGCCGAGGGTCGCCGGTCGGGTCCGCGAGCTCGACCGGAAAGTAGATCGGGATGGGCTCGCCCCAGTAGCGCTGACGCGAGAAGACCCAGTCGCGCAGCCGATAGCTGACCGTGCCGCGGCCGTGGCCGAGCGCCTCCAGCCGGCGGACGACCGCGCCCTTGGCGGCGGGCGTCGCCAGGCCGTCGAACTCGCCGCTGCGGACGTTGACGCCGTCGTCGACGTACGCGGTCTCGAGCGCGTCGTGCAGTCGCCCGTCCGGGCTCACGACCTCGACGATCGGAAGACCGAAGGCGGTCGCGAAC